>CBDURG010000023.1:0-19417 GCA_965369805.1 uncultured bacterium | reverse complement strand
CCGGAATCGGAAGGATCCGCGGGATCGTCTGTTTCAAACACCAGTTTACTGTTATCGTTTACGACAGGCGCCGCTTCAGGCATTATTGTATAAACCGCGACTTCCAAGCCGGTTTCTAACACCTTAACAGCCTTGCAGCCAGGATAGTCTATGTCAAACGCCAATACCCCTAAATATTCGTCACCCTCAGGGCTTAACGATTCATACGCCGGCAGCGCGGGGTTATCTACCATAAGCAGGCTATCCGCGAATATTATTCTGTTTACCGTTTCGGAATAAAGTTTATACGCATTTATAATTAACGCGCGGGCTGCCTCAGACTCCCCATAGACCGTCTGGCTTAACGCCGCGGTATATGTAACCAATCCTTTTATCCATAAATCTTCACCACCCGCTTCCAAAGAGAATTTCGCGTATCCTAATTCAACACCTTCATGATACATCGTTACTTTATCAGGCTGATAAATAAAATAGTAAGGATAAACCCCAAGCTCATTTACAAAAATTATAGCCGGCAGTTTAAGTGTTATAAATGTCGCGCCAATCATATAAGAAACATCTATTGAATCACTTAAGTCAATATAACCGCCCGCGCCAGTACTAAACTCATATAAATCTTTTTCTTCACAGTTCCATTCCTTAAAAACACCTCTTGAAATAGTTTCAATTCTGCCGTCAGAACCTTCAACGATTATACTGCCGTCTGCCCAAAAAATAAATTTGACAGGGCCGGCAATGGGCTCAATCACGTCAGAAGCAAAAGTATCAAAGAACTCATCTACTGAAAGGCCGCCCTGAGATAAAAGATATGCTTTAAAATATTCAAATATAAAATCGTCTCCGCCTGTCAACTCCTCGTACCTTTGAGCCGCAGACAAATAACTTTTAAACTCCTCCGCGTAAAAACTGCCGTTAATTAACAAGTACAACTGGTTATCGGCAACCCAATCTATCATATCAACTGAAATATCCCGATATTTGTTCACCGCACGGGAAAGTATCCCAAATAACCCTAAATCACCCCAAACCTTATATTCATTTAACCTCTCTCCGCACCCTTTATCAATTATATCGAGTTTTTCAATCAAACTGGCCTGCGCGTGTCCCTCATAATAGTCTATCATCTCATCATTATAATTTAAAAACATCAACTCAATCAAATCATGGACAGTCAATGTTTCTTTAACAACAGCGTCTAAGCGGGCATATAGCTGGGCATGTGTTAACTCATGCAGCCTTGTCGAAGGATCGGAGGATATTACTGTATGTAAAACCGCCAATTGCAGCCCTAACCGCGGAGACATATAGCCTTTTCCCTTAAACACCAATAAAAGTTCCTTAAAATCTGAATCTGTTAAAAACATTTCAGTAAGAGGCTGGAGATGTACAGGTTCAGGAATAACAGAGTTATCAAGCAACACATTTTCTGTAACCGTGTAAAATTGAAAATCATCCCTTATAGAGTCACGGCTTCCAAGGGCAAATAAAGCCATAATCTTCTTAGGGGTAAGCGTGTAGCCTTCGGGCGCAACAACTGTCGGATATTTATCTAAAACGTATAATAAATCATCTATTGTCTGTATCCCCACTATATTTAATATACTCATTTCAAAAGCTGACGGCGTATCAACAATATTCAAAGCTATCGCCATTGCCTTAGCAACATCTTCTTCAGAATACGCCCTCGCCTCCCCAACATAAGCCAGAGGGCCTAAAAGAATGTCCATAATATCATAGAACTCTTCATAATTGGCCACGGTAGTTAATTCTTCAGGAAAAGTATAAATATTGTTGTCTATATTAATAGCTCGTACCCATAAATTATTCAACAATAGATCTCTAAGGCTGGAAAAACCCAACGCGTCCATAGAATATCCCAAACTGTTTAATATATCATCTATCGACCCGGCTTCCGGCCCGGCAGACAAATAAGAGTTTATTTTATCAGCAAAAGCGCTTGTCTCTCGCGCTTCAGCCAAAAACGCTTTTCCCAATATATTTTCAAACGGGTTAAGAAGCCTCGCGGGATAAACCCGGTATTCAGGCACTTTATTAAAATAATGATCTATTACCTCTCCGGGCGTTTTCCCGGCTTCAATATTATAAAAATCAAGCGCGTGGGCATTGTATTCCCCTTTTATTGCCTCATTAAAAAGTATTTCTGACGGATAAGTAAAAATACAATCGGACTTACCCAATACAGCGCTCTTAGTAGCGCTATAAAGATTAGCATAAACATAAGCTTGAGATTCTAAGAGAGATAAGCGTTCGGGTGAATCAACCGGATATTTACCAAAATCGGAAAACTCGTCCGGAGCAAAAAAAGAATTTTCCAAATATTCTTCTACAATAATATCCCTGTATACTACGCTGTTATAATAATTTTTAAGCTCTAAATTTTTCATCCCGCCCAAAAACCGTGTTCCAAGCTCAGGATCTATTTCAATTAAAGCTTTTTTCATAGCATCAAGATTTTCCCTTATTATCTGGGCCGATGCGACTCTTTCATCATTTGAAATACCTATAACAGCTGACCTCGCTCCCCTATTGGTATCAAGAATTATCTTATAATAATCACGGACATCATTGGCATACCAAAACCGGCCGGTTATGGAGTTAATAATTATCTCCTCTTCCATCCCGGGAAAAAGTTTGTGCCGCAGTAAATTTTCTAACCCGTAACTTCCCTCTATTAAAGACTTTTGGACAGCCCTCCTTGCCGTAAATTTTACTTCCGTACTTTCACCCGGGGACTCTATCCATGTAATAGCCCTCCCGTTTTCTATAATGTCTACAACGTCGGCTACTGATTCATGAGCTATATCGTCAATTGTCAAAACCTTAAGTATAATCTCATCATCTGTCATACTGTCCAGTTTCATAGCGCCGTAGAAGCCGAGGAGAATTTGGGTATCTTTCGCGAGCAGCAAGTTTGCCTGTAAATACTGAAATAAAGATTTTAATGTGTTGTAAGGCTCATGTAAATAATCCAAATCAAAATAAAAAGGCATAAAAATATTATTTTCATTTTTCATATAAATAATATTTTCAGGTTTTATTTCTCCCGGAATTTTATTTTCACCGGAACCCTTCCAAATCATGTATAAAGACATAGCTTCTCTAAGACTTGTTATGCCATCTACCGCTTCGAATTCAATATGTTCAAGAAGAAAATTTCTAAAATCACCTCCAACATAACCTTCTAAATAACGCCTGGTAAAACATTCTTTAGAAACCCCATCACTGGGATCTGTAACCCACTTTACGTTTCCGGGAACAGGCACAGGGATTTTATTCTCATCAATTTTTCCCTTCCAGTAAGAACGAACGGCATTCATATAAACAAACTGATCGCTTACAGAAACAGGAATATCAGGATAATATACCAGCCCAAAAATAAACGGCAGGCAATCTTCAAAATAGATTTTAAAAATGCTTTTATACCCGCCGGTAAATACAAACTCTATTATTATATTAGAAACAGGAGGCAGTTCTGTTCCGCCTATCCAATCAAGAAGCATATTATTGTCAATCAGGGCCTTCGTGACTATACTCTCACACTCCTCCGGAACATTAACCCAATCTATATATATTTCTTTGCCATCATAGATATATGGATTGTAATTTTCACCGTCCACCGAAGGAGAAAAACTTGCCGCAGTATAGCCCTTTCCCGCCCAAGTGCCGTTTAAATCCGTATAAAACACGACCAGCGCATCCAGGCTGTAACCTTTTGCTATCTTACTGAAGTCGGATATCTTAGCCTCGTACATCCCCGGATTAATCTCAATAAAACCTATAGCGCCCGGGTCAGTTACAATCCAGCCTGCGCCATCTCCATCCATTGTAGCCGCATATACACTCTTAATAAGGGATAACTCTATTTGGACTATCTCAGACTCGGTATAGCCTTTTTCTATAAGCTTGGCTCTCGGGGAATACAACCTTCTCTCTGTAGCATAACCTGTACGACCGGTGTAAGAGTCCTGGCCCATACCATAGAGTTTATCATAAACACTTTGATATTGAAGAGTAACTAGATTGTTGAAGGTATTAATAATACTTGGCGCGTTTTCTTTCTGTAAATGAAGCCAGAATCTTCTCTCATCCGTAAGCGTTTTACTAACTATTACCTCATAGATTGCTATTTCATCAGTTCCATATCCGTAAGACGCTTTTTCTTCTATTCTTATTTCTTTTATTTCGCCTCTCATAAAACCGGTTGCTCTTTCAAGCATGGATTTACCGTCTTCTCCCATTTCAGACAATACACCTAAGGCTTCATCTATATCATAGGGAGAAACTCTGGGCAATAGATTGATATCCGAGTTAACTTTAATATCAGCATAGAAACCATTATATCGGACTTTCCAAAGCCTTTTCATATAAATTTGTATTTTCATACTATAATAAGTTTCAGCTTTTTTGAAGATTTGAGCGAATTCAGGATCCGCTTTTTTAAGTTTCGTCAGATAAGTATGCGAAACATTAAGAAAATAGTTAAGATCAATTGTTCTTGGGATCCTTAGAGTATTTTCCATTGAAAAAGGCAGATATACTTCTGTTATAACATGCTTATAATAAAGGTCAAAAGTCGCGAAATCAGATTTGTTTATAAGCTTAACGCTATCAAAAAATCTTATCCACTCACTTCTAAGGCGCTCCTCTATCAAATCAACGGGGACATAAAGAGATGTAACTCTGTCAACTACAGTCGTAACGGCTGTGTTTTGAATATTATACAATTGGGACAGGCCCAAAGTCGATTTTCCAAGGACATAACTCATATACCATATGGTATAAGCGTCAAAGTGCTTAAGCTTTTTATTCCTAAGATATGTCTTAAAATCATCTTCAGCAAATATATCAGGATAATCTCCGGTTATAACATTCACATCACCAACCATAGCAAGAAGAGTATCCTGCGGTATCCCAAACATAGCTTCAAGGGTTGTCCATGGCACGCCGTTATTGGAAAGGTTGGCTATTTCCAAGGCATCCAGGAAACCTACTTTCTCCGCGGCCAGGAGATACTTCTCTGACCACCAGGTAACAACTTCTTCCCCTAACATTAGATCCGTTAACATTTGAGGAGGTAAATTGTAACAAAAATCATCCGGTTGATGGGCCTCCACAGGCATACCCATATCAGTAATCACAGCCCCAAAACTCGTGCCTGTCAAGGAAGGATCCTGAAAATATAAACTGTTCCTGAAATTAACAACTGAATTTACATTATAAGCATCAGGATTAAGCCTTTCTTTTAAAACCCCTATATCAAAATAATAAAATTTGCTATCCGCGGTTTTTATAACCATAAAATATTCATAGAGGTATTCACCCGCTATGCCAAAAACACCGAAAATCTCAGATACAGCGCCTATATCTATGCTCCCTTCAAGGCAGATATTATAGAGCAGGCCCTGGGCATATAACGCGTTTTCTATATTAAGGCGGGCGTAATCTTTGATTTCCCGGGTTTCGTCGAAAAGGCCTTCTATCCAGTCTATAGGATAATCCGATACTATTATTGCTTTAGCTTCAGCAACCGCGTCAGCATCTACACCGGTAAGGGTATCCAACAAATCCAGAATCTGTTTAACCCTCATCCCATCTAATCTCATGGCATCATAGAAACCAAGAAGAGCCTGGGTATTAACTAAATCCGCCGATAAAATAATATTTTCAATTTCTCCTTTTAATTTATCAACAGCATGCGCGAATAGGTCTTCAAATCCAGCTTCTGTCGTAATATCAAAATCAAAGGCCTTCGGACGCCAGGCCCCGTCTTGGCCTTCCGCGTATATAACACTTTCCCCGGATAAACCACCAACTATTACATCGTTTGTAGCTTTCCATATCATATACAACATACAAGATTCCTGTCTAAAACATATCTCACCAATGTTTTGATCCTGCACAGATAACTGTCTTAAATATTCGATATAACTAAACCTATCCATCCCCTGTAAACATTCTTCAGAAAACACCCCTTTGTCATATATATCACCAATATCCAAAACGACAAAACTTCCCGGTTCAGGAACCGGTATTCGGCCGCCATCCACCTTCCCATACCAGTAACTATAGGAGGGCACTAAAACATTATTAAATTGATACTCAATGGGGTTAAATACAAAATCCTCATTTTTCACACCAGCTGTAAAAACCGGCTCACTTTCGTAGAATACGTTATATAAATATTTAAAATTGCCACCCACTAAAAATTCCATCCGCATCGTCGAAGTTTCCGGAAGCGGTTTGTCATCAAGCCAGTTTACAAGAAGGCCGCTGTTAATTAAACCCTGCTTAAGGGCAATACGGATTTTTTCTAACTCCTCAATAAAAACTTCATCAGCCAAGTTCCCGTCATCCCACACTATATGAACTGTCTTACCGTCATAAACATAATCTTCTTCTATGGGTACATCTTCGCTGATATCAAAATCCTTTTTAATAAAAGCTCTACTCATCCAGGCAGCATCTTTAGTGTAAAAAGAAATCATTGCGTTATATGTATAACCCCTGGCTATCTTAGCTGAATCGGCAAGTTTAGCTTTATACATCCCGGGTTCGATTTGAATAAAACCTATAGCGCCTGGATCAGTCACAACCCAGCCTATACCGCTTTCATCCATTGTAGAGGCATATACACTCTTTATAAGGTTTAGCTCTATCTGGTTTATTTCAATCTCAGCATATCCTTTTTCTATAAGCTGGGCTCTCGAAATATATAACCACCCTTCCTCCGTAGCATAACCCGCGCGGCCCGTGTAAGAGTCCTGGCCCATACCGTAGAGTTCATCATAAATACATTGATCTTTAAGAGTAACTAAATCGTTAAAGGCATTAATAATACTCGGCGCGCTTTCTTTCTGCAAATGAAGCCAGAATCTTCGTATCTCTGTTTCGCTTTTTTTAACCATTATCTCATAGATTGCGATCTCATCAGTTCCATAGCCGGAAGACGTTTCATTTGTTGTTATTTCTGCTATTACGCCTCTTGTAAACCCGGTGGCTCTTTCAATCATGGGTTTGCCGTCTTCCCCTATTTCAGATAATACGCCTAAGACTTCATCTATATCATAGGGAGAAATTCGGGGCGGATGGTTAGTGTTCGGGTTAACTTGAATATCAGCATAGAAATTGTTATATCGGACTTTCCAAAACCTTTTCTTATAGAGTCTTATTTTCGCGGTATAATACGCTCTGGCTTCTTCAAATGCTCCGCCAAATTCGGGATCCGCCTTCTTAAGATTCTCCACATAAGTATGCGTAACACCAAGAAAATAGTTAATATCAATTGTTCTCGGGATCCTTATAGTATTTGCCATTGTAAAAGGTAGATATAGTTCGGTTATAATATGCTTATAATAAAGGTCAAAAGTCACGAAATCAGACTCGTTTATAAGCTTAACGCTGTCAAAAAAGCTTCTCCATTCACTTCTGAGGCGCTCTTCTATCAAATCAACGGGAATATAAAGAGATGTAACCCTGCCGGCTATAGTTGTAATGTTCGCGTCCTGAACATTATACAATTTGGACAGGGCCGAAGTCGATTTTCCAAGGATATAACTCATATACCATATGGTGTAAGCGTCAAAGTGTGTAAGCTTTTTACTTTTAAGGAAATTCTTAAAGTCGATTTCAGTAAATATATCAGGATAATCTCCGGTAATAGTATTTACATCACCAACCATAGCAAGAAGAGTATCCTGCGGTATTCCGAACATAGCCTCAAGAGCTGCCCATGACACACCATTATTGGAAAGGCTTGCTATTTCCAAAGCATCCAGGAAGCCTACTTTTTCCGCGGCCTGGAGATACTTCTCTGACCACCAGGTAACAACTTCTTCCCCTAACATTAAATCCGTGAACATTTGAGGAGGTAAATTGTAACAAAATTCGTCCGATTGATGAGCTTCCACAGGCCTACCCATATCGGTAAGCACAGCTCCTAAACTCGTGCCTGTCAAAGAAGGATCCTGTAAATACAAACTGTTCCTGAAATTAACAACTGAATTTACATTATAAGCGGCGGGATTAAGCCCTTCTTTTAAAACCCCTATGTTAAAATAATAAAATTTGCTATCCGCGGTCTTTATAACCATCAAATATTCATGGCAGTATTCACCCGCTATGCCGAAAACACCGAAAATCTCAGATACAGCACTTATATCTATGTTCCCTTCAAGGCAGATATTATAGAGCAGGCCCTGGGCATATAACGCGTTTTCTATATTAAGGCGGGCGTAATTCTTGATTTCCCGGGTTTCATCGGGAAGGCCTTCTATCCAGTCTACGGGATTCTCCGATTTTATTATTGCTTCAGCTTCATCAACCGCGTCAGTATCTACTCCGGTAAGAGTATACAACAAATCCAGAATCTGTTTAACCCTCATACCGTCTAATCTCATGGCATCAAAGAAACCAAGAAGAACGGCATAATTATTTAACGGATAAAGCTGATTTTTTAAATGAGTAAATAAATTCGTAAGAGTTTCAATATTATAAACAGCATAATCAAAATCAAAATATTTAGCTGTATACACACCTGAATTATCTTCTTCAAAAAGAATGTTTTCAGATTTTAAATCCGTAGGTATTATATTTTGACCGGCTCCCTTCCATATCATATAAAGAGAAGCGCTTTGTTTGCGGGTAATTAAATTCAGAATATTTATTCTTTCCGGCTCTCCCAGTTTTTGGACCATAAAATCTAAAAAATCCAGAGAACTATAGCCGTCTATAAATCCGCGCGTAAAAACTTCTTTGACAACCTCATCATAGGGATCCTCAATACTCATTACCATTCCTGATGGAGAAACGGGAATTATATCCCCTGAAACTTTATTTTTCCAATAGTCGTCAACAGGAATATAAAATGTATTAAACTGTTCTTCTATCGTCAAAGGATGTGTATCATTACGCACATACCCGAAAACAAATGGTAATTCAGATTCAAAATATATTTTATATAAGACCTTATGAAAACCGCTTCCTAAGAACTCTATCACCATATTAGAGACATCAGGCAGTTCCGCTTCCCCTGTCCAGTCAAGAAGCATGCCATTATCAATTAACGCCTTTTTAACTAACTCCATGCCTTCTGAATAATAAGAAACCCACTCTAAAATAATCCACTCTATATGTATCACTTTTCCATTATAAACATAATCTTCCGCGGGAGGCCCATCACCCGTGGAAGAAAAACTTGCCTCAGTATATCCTTTATCCGCCCAAGGCCCCGCGGAATCGGTATAAAAAGCGGCCAGTTCTGCAAGACTATACCCCTTAGCTATCCTGGAAATATCCGCTAACTTAGCTTTATACATTCCTGAACTAACTTCAATAAAACCTATAGCGGCAGGATCCGTCACAACCCAGCCTATACCGCTTTCATCCACTGTAGCGGCATAAACACTTTTTAGAAGGCCTAACTCTATCTGGGTTATCTCAGCCTCAGTATATCCTCTTTCTATAAGAACGGCTCTCGATATACACCACCCTTCATTTGTGCCGTAACCCGCGCGGCTCGTATAAGAGTCCCGGCCCGTACCATAGAGTTCATCATAAATACTTTGATCTTTAAGAGTAACTAAATCATTATAGGCACTAATAATATTCGGGGCACCTTCCTTCTGTAAGCACAGCCAAAATTTTTGTATCTCTGCAACACTGTTTGTGACAATTATTTCATAAACCGCTGTTTCATCGGTTCCATAACCGTATTCTTCTGTTTTTATTTCTACTATTTCATCCCGCGTGAAACCGGTGGCTCTTTCCAACATTGACTTACCGTCTTCCCCTATCTCGGATAAAACGCTTAAGGCCTCGTCTATGTCATAGGAGGAGATTCCAGGAAAAACATTGCCTTTTATAGAATCCTTATTTATTACAATATCCGCGTAAAAACCGTTATAACGAAGAGGCCAAAGCCTTTCGCTGTAAACTTTTCCCTTAATCCTGACATGGGCAGACGCTTTTTCAAGTGTTTCTGCCCATACAGGGTCATTTGCTTTGAGGGTTTGAAGCAATACACTGTTTTTGAGTTCCAAAAACCCATCCAAATCTACTAATCTAACTACCCGTATGTTATTTCCCATGGCAAAAGGTATATGGACTGTGTCTATTATATTCTTAAAATATAAATTGTAATTTGCAAAATTATCTTTGTCGATAAGGCTAACCGCGTCAAAATAAGCTCTCCATTCTTCTCTAAGACGTTGTTCTATCTGGTCAACAGGCACGTAAAAAGCGGTAACCTTATCGACAATGGCAGCAACCGACGCGATCTTAATATTATATAATTCGGCAATATCAATGTTCGCTATGCCAAGGTTATAGCTCATAAACCATATAGTATAAGCTTCAAAGGGAAAAAGTTTCCCGGTATCAAGCTGTCTAAGGTATTGTTTAAAATCAGCGTCAAATATATCAGGATAAGAACCGGTAATATCGTTTACATCCGCGGCTATATTAAAAACAGTATCTTCAGGTATGCCGAATAAATATTCAAGAGTAGCCCAAGGTATCCCGCCCGTACCGCTTATATCAGAAAAATCCGTGATGGCAAGGGCATCAAAAAAGCTAAGGCCGGAGGCGGCGGCATCAGGATATTTCTCATTAAACCAGTTTGTCACTTCCTCATCTATTAAAGGGCTGATTAACAAAAGGGGCGGCAGGTTATAGCCAAAGGTATGGTGTTGTGTGGCTATAACCGGTTTATTTGTATCAGTTACAGCAAATCCCAATACCGCGGCTATCAAGGAAGGATCTTCAGCATAGAGGACACTGCGTAAATTAATTATTGAATCCGTATTATAGTCTGCCGGATCTATACCTTCTTTTAAAACATCTATGTTAACATAATAGAATTTCCCATCAGTCATTTTGACTGCCAAAAAATACTGATAGGTATATTCGCCAACCATGCCAAAAAACCCATACACTTTGAGGATGCTATTCATATCAATATTTCCTTCAAGGCAAACATTGTAAAGCAACCCCTGATCATATAAAGCGTTTTCTATATTAGGGCGGGAGTATAACTTTATTTCCACAGTCTCACCGGCCAGGCCTTCTACCCAGATAATGGCCGTTGGCGAGTTTAAAACAACGATAAAATCTTCTGTTACAAAACCTCTCTCACCCCAGGAACCGCTCGCGTCGGAATAATATTCAGCCATAGCGTTTTCCTCAAAACCTTTTGCTATCTTTGCTCCGTCGACTAAATAGGCATTGTATATTCCGGGGGCTTCCTGGCGAAAACCTACGGCAGCGGGGTCGGTTATCACCCAGCCGATACCGTTTTCATCCATAGTTAAAGCATAGACACTGTGTAATAGTTTCAGTTCTAATCGATTTAGCTCTATCTCGCTGAAACCGTTATCTAAAAGGTCAGCCCTGGTTGAATAAAGGCTTTTTTCTGTGGCAAAACCTGTCCTGCCCGTGTAACTATCCGCCGCCGTACCGTAAAAGTTATCATAAGCACACATATTTTCTAAATACACGAGATTATCATAGGCAGTGGTTATAACAGGAGCTCCTTCTTTCTGGAGGTGGAGAAAAAATCTTCTTACATCTAACTTACTTTGGCTGACGAATATCTCATACACAGCTACCTCGCTGGAACCGTAGCCGTAAGAAGCTCTCTCTTCAGTTATTATTTCTTTTATTTCATCCCTGCTAAAGCCGGTGGCTCTTTCCAGCATTGATTTGCCATTATTATCTAACTCCGATAAGACGCCTAAGGCCTCATCTATATCGTAGGGGGAAATTTTGACCATTGCCGAGCCAGCCAGATTTACTTTTATGGTTTCATAAAAACCGTTGTAGCGAAGCGGCCAAATCCTCTTAAGGTAGGCTTGATTTTTAGCAGTAATATCCTTTACAGATTCATCAAATCTTTTTCCCCACTCAGGGTCAGAATTCTTTAAACTCGCGACATACTCAATTCCCACACCTAAGCCTAAGAAACTATTCAGCTCCGCTGCCTTGACTAATCGGATTTTGTTTGAGGCAGCAAAAGGTATATGAACCTCATCTATAATATATTTGTAATATAAATCAAAATTTATAAAACCTAATTCGTCTACAGCTTTGACTTCGTCAAAATACTGCCTCCATTCTACGCGAAGGCGCTGTTCTATCTGGTCAACGGGAACATAAAGAGCGGTTACTCTCTCGGTTATGGTTATAACGGTTGCAGTCTTAATATTATATAACTTGGCCAGGCTGTCAACTGTATGTCCCAAATTATAGTTTTCAAACCAAATAGTATAGGCATCAAAAGGAGTGAGCTTATTGGTTTTTAACATCTTTTTAAATACCGCGTCAATAAATATATCAGGATAAGAACCGGTTACGGTATTTACATCCAATATCATGTTAAGTACAATGTCTTCGGCCAAACCGTTAAAGAGAAAAGCAATTGTAGCGGCAGGAAGGCCCGCGTCGAGAAAGTCCACGGCTGCCATGGCATCAAAGAAGCCAAGCCCGGCGGCGGCAGCATCAGGGTATTTCGCATTAAACCAGTCTGTCACTTCCTGGTCTATTAGAGGGTCAATTAATGAAAGAGGCGGCAGGTTATAGCCAAAATTATGATGCTGATGGGCTTCTACAAACTTACCTGTATCTGTAATTACCAAACCTAAACTTTCACCTGTCAGAGACGGGTTTTGTATATGCAGGCTGTCCCTGAAATTAACAACTGAGGCCGGGTCATAGGACACAGGTTCTTTTAGAACATCTATATCTACATAATAAAACCGGCTGTCTATGGTTTTGATAATGAGCATATATTCGTAGCAGTACTCCCCTGCCATACCGAAGAGGCCATAAATTGCAGCAATATCATTTATTGCTACTCCCCCTTCAAGGCAAATGTTGTAAAGCAATTCCTGATCATATAAAGCATTTTCTATATTAGGGCGGGAGTAGGATTTTATTTCGACAGTCTCATCAGCCAGGCCTTCTACCCAGATAATAGCCGTTGGCGAGTTTAAAACAACGATAAAATCTTCCGTTACAAAACCTCTCTCAGTCCAGGGGCCGCTTGCATCGGAATAATATGCCGCCATCGCGTTTTCCTCAAAACCTTTTGCTATCTTTGCTCCGTCGACTAAATAGGCATTGTATATTCCGGGGGCTTCCTGGAGAAAACCTATAGCCGCAGGATCGGTTACTATCCAGCCTATGCCGCTTTCGTCCATAGTTAAAGCATAGACGTTCTGTAATAATTTCAGTTCTAACCGGTTTATGTCTGTATCGGTAAGGCCGTTATCCAAAAGGTTGGCTCTTGTTGAATAGAGTTTTCTTTCCGTAGCAAAACCTGTCCTGCCCGTGTAACCGTCCGCAGCCGTACCGTAAAAATTATCATAGGCACACATATTTTGGAGATACACCAGATTATCATAGGCAGTAATTAGAATAGGAGCTCCTTCTTTCTGAAGGTGGAAGAAGAATCTTCTCACATCTAAGTCACTTTTCTTAACGAATATCTCATACACAGCTACCTCGCTGGAACCGTAGCCGTAAGAAGCTCTCTCTTCGGTTATTATTTCTTTTATTTCATCCCGCGTAAAACCGGTGGCTCTTTCCAGCATTGATTTACCGTCTTCTCCTATCTCTGATAAGACTCCTAAGGCCCCGTCTATGTCATAGGGGGAGATTTTCACTATTTTCGAGCCTTCCAGATTTACTTTTATGCCTTTATAAAAACCGTTGTAGCGAAGCGGCCAAATCCTCTTGTGGTAGGCCTGGTTTTTCATAACAACATCCTTTACGGATTTACTAAATCTTTCTCCCCACTCAGGATCAGCATTCTTTAAACTTGCAATATACTCAGTTCCCACACCTATGCCTAAAAAACTATTCAACTCCACTATCCTGATCAACCGGATTTTGTTTGAGTCAACAAAAGGTATATGAACCCCATCTATAATATATTTGTAATATAAATCAAAATTTGTAAAACCTAATTCATCTACAGCTTTGACTTCATCAAAATACTGCCTCCACTCTGTGCGAAGGCGCTGTTCTATCTGGTCAACGGGAATGTAAAGGGCGGTTACTCTCTCAGTTGTGGCTATAACGGTTGCAACCTGAATATTATATAATCTGGCAAGATCGCTATTTGAGTATCCTAAATTATAACCCATAAACCACATAGTATAGGCGTCAAAAGGTGTGAGTTTATTGAGTTTTAACATCTTTTTAAATGCCGTATCAGTAAATATATCGGGGTAGGACGCGGTTACGACAGTTACATCTAATATCATATTAAACACAGTGTCTTCGGCTAAACCGTCAAAAAGAAAAGCAATAGTAGCGGCAGGAACACCCGCGTCGAGAAAATCCGCGGCTGCCATGGCATCAAAGAAGCCAAGGCCGGCGGCCGCGGCATCAGGGTATTTCGCGTTAAACCAATCTGTCACTTCCTGGCTTATTAAAGGGTCAATTGATGAAACAGGAGGCAGGTTATAGCCGAAACTATCGCACTGATGGGCTTCTACGGGTTTACCTGTATCGGTAGTTACCAAACCTAAACTTTCGCCTGTCAGGGACGGGTCTTGTATATGCAGGCTGTCCCTGAAATTAACAACCGAGGCTGCATCATAGGCCGCGGGGTCTATTCCTTCTTTTAAAACATCTATGTCAAAATAATAAAATTTGCCGGCGGCGGCCTTTACAAGCAGCATATATTCATAACAGTATTCACCTGACATGCCAAAAAGGCCGTATATCTCGATAATCTCATTTATATCGATACTTCCTTCAAGGCAGATATTATAGAGCAAACCCTGGGTATACAAGGCATTTTCTATATTCCGGCGGGCATAATCTTTTATAGCCTGGGTTTCATCAACCAGGCCCTCTACCCAGATAATAGCCGTTGGTGAGTTTAAAACAACGATAAAATCTTCCGTTACAAAACCTCTCTCAGCCCAGGGGCCGCTTGCATCGGAATAATATGCCGCCATAGCGCTTTCATCAAAACCTTTTGCTATCTTTGCACCGTCAACTAAATAGGCATTGTATATTCCGGGGGCTTCCTGGAGAAAGCCTATAGCCGCGGGATCGGTTATTACCCAGCCTATGCCGCTTTCGTCCATAGTTAAAGCATAGAGACTTTGTAATAATTTCAGTTCTAACCGGTTTATGTCTGTGTCGGTAAGGCCGTTATCCAAAAGGTTGGCTCTTGTTGAATAAAGGCTTCTTTCCGTAGCAAAGCCTGTTCTGCCTGTATATGAATCTGTGCCAGTGCCGTAGAGGTTATCATAAGCACAGATATTTTCGAGATATACAAGATTATCATAGGCAGTGGTTATAACAGGAGCTCCTTCTTTCTGGAGATGCAAGAAGAATCTTTTTACGTCAACATTACTTTTCTTGACGAATATCTCATAGACAGCTATCTCGCTGGAGCCGTAGTCATAAGAACTTCTTTCCTCGGTTATTATTTCTTTTATTTCATTCCGCGTAAAACCGGCAACTCTTTCCAGCATTGACTTGCCGTCTTCTCCTATCTCCGATAAAATACCTAATATCTCGTCTATATCGTAGGGAGAGACTTCATGCCCGGGATCCGCTACAGTCACCACTTTATTAACAACAATATTAAAATAAAAACCGTCATAACGCACCTTCCAAAGCCTGTCGCTAAAAGCTCTTCTCTTTACCGTAGCATTTGTTTCCATGCTTCTTAGTGTCTTTGCCCAGTCCGGATCCGCCTGCTTAAGCAAGTTTATAGAAGTGTAAGTAGCGCCTATAAAATTTCTCAATTCTGTAAATAAAGGTATTCTTATTTTACTGCTTTGTATAAAAGGTATGTAGATATTGGTAATAACCCATTTATGATAGGCATCATCATTTTCAAACCCAGATTCATCTACCGCGGAAACGCTATTAAAGAATTCAAACCACTCTGTCCTCAAGCGCTGTTCTATTTGGTCAGCGGGAACATAAAGGGCAGTAACGGTATCAACTATAGTTGTCACAGCGCCAATGGTAATATTATAAAGATTAGAAACATCCGCGTTCTCAACACCAAGATTATAGCTGAGAAACCAGATAGTGTAGGCGTCAAAGGGCTTGAGTTTTCTCTCTCTCAAGTATTTCTTAAAATCGGTATCAAATATATCGGGATAAGAACCGGTTACAGTATTTACATCCAATATCATGTTAAGTACAATGTCTTCGGCTAAACCGTTGAAGAAAAAGGCAATGGCAGCGGCAGGAACACCCGCGTCAAAAAAGTCCGCGGCTGCCATGGCATCAAAGAAGCCAAGGCCGGCGGCCACGGCATCAGGGTATTTCGCGTTAAACCAATCTGTCACTTCCTGGCTTATTAGAGGGTCAATTGATGAAACAGGAGGCAGGTTATAGCCGAAACTATCGCACTGATGGGCTTCTACGGGTTTACCTGTATCGGTAGTTACCAAACCTAAACTTTCGCCTGTCAGGGACGGGTCTTGTATATGCAGGCTGTCCCTGAAATTAACAACCGAGGCTGCATCATAGGTTGCCGGATCTATACCTTCTTTTAAAACATCTATGTCAAAATAATAAAAATTGCCGGCCACGGCCTTTATAAGCAGCATATATTCATAACAGTATTCACCTGACATACCGAAAAGGCCGTAAATTTCAGCGATATCATTTATATCTATACCACCTTCGAGGCAAATATTGTAAAGCAGCCCCTGGCCGTATAAGGCATTTTCTATATTAGGGCGGGAGTATAGCTTTATTTCAACAGTTTCATCGGCCAAGCCTTCTACCCAGGTAATGGGATTGTTTTCCTGCGATATAATAATAGTTTTGGCTTCAGCAACTTCCGAGGGAAAATCATCGGCGAGTTTGTCAAGTTCAACAAAGATTTCGGCAATAGACATACCGTCCAAAAACATGCCGTCGCAGTAGCCAAGGAGAATTGGGACATTACTTACATCAGGCGGCGAATCCGAGACGTTAATCAGCATTCTTTCCTTTAACGAAATATAGGCATTGTTAAATAGTTTTCCCAATGAACTACCCGAATCGGTGGCCAGGTCAAAATCGAAAAATTTCGCGCGGTATTTACCAAATTCATCTATTGTGTATAAGGTATTCAGATACTTATAATCCTGGACAATCACTCCATCAGCGGCCTTCCATATCATCCACAAAGAAGCCGCTTCTTCTCTCAAGCATATCTCGACAATTTCAAGGTCCGATTTGCCTTCATTCCTTAGAAGTATCATGTATTCCAACCGGTCTATGCCATCTATGTATTCCCTGGTAAATACATGTTTGTCTCCAGCAACAACATAATTACCCGGTTCAGGAGATGGCAACTGGCCTTGGGAAACCTTATCTTTCCAGTAAGTATATGAGGGAATCATGATTTGGCTAAACTGGAATGGGATGTCTCGAGGTATACTTATTAGTTTCAAACCTACCGCAAACGGTACCTCATTCTCAAAGGTTACCTTAAATATGTATTTGTTCATGCCGTGCCCTACAAAATCCATCCGCATAACCGATTCCGCGGGAAGGGATAAGCCTTCTCTCCAGTCAACAAGCAGGCCGCCATCAATTAATCCGGTTCTCAAGCTCTCTCGGATATCAGCCGGGCATTCATCATAATACCACTCTATATGGATAGTTTGGCCGGCGTAGATATAGTCTTCTACATATGTGGGTGTTTCACTAAAGGCGGGAGAACCATTAAATAATAAACAAGTTGATACCACGGTGAATAATAATATAAGGAAATATCTTTTCGGCATATCTAACATAACCCTTTGATTTTGTTAAAGATAAAACTATAGCCATTTCTTGATAGACGCTTTGGAAACATGGGCAGGAACTAATAAAAAAATAAATTTTCCTTTCTTAATATATGTATCCCCACTTGAATCAAGAAAACTCCTCTTATTTTATCACAGAAATTACTAATTTTCAAGAGTAAAACTTTTTGTGTTATTTTTGATGATTTTTCCCGGACTTCCTGTCGTCGGAAAGATATATGTCATGCAACATGGCTTTTACTTGCCCCTTCCCGCTTTTTGACATTTTGTCCAGAACGTTTAATGCCTTGTGTTTCCAATACCTTTGTTCCTTTGTTTCAGGCCATTCTTTACGCAACAGCTAGCCCGGAAAAACCCAAGGTTCCGCCTCCCATTGCCACAGCAGGAACAAGATCCTGTCCACAAGCTTCTATACCTCTTATAGGATTATAGCGATTACACCAGTAGGAGAATATCTACATAAACATCCGCCAGTGACAAGGTAAACAGGATATTAGGAAAGATTATTATCTTACGGCAATACAACCTCGACAGGGAGAGTACTGTCTATACCCCACTCCCAAAGGATCCCATCTTCTCTCAAGGCTAAACTGTGGTACCCTCCACCGGCTGTGGCAACTACGTCGGTTAAATCTACAACCTCAACAAGATAATTCGCAGTGTCAGTCGTATCATCATCAAACTGGCCGCTGCCGTTATTTCCACATGCCTCAAGAGTTTCATCCGTGAGATATTGTCAAATGTTGTGGATTGAAGATTTTCGCCCGCATCCTTTATCCCTCTGTTTTAACTAATTGGATTTGTTGTTCTGAGATGAATCCAGTGTTCCGCTTTACCGCTCCATCTTTGACAATCTCATCCAGTGTCATCCTGCATACACCTTTTTCTGGCTCCTGTAATGAGCCCTTTAAAAGTTAAAGTTTTTACTCTTAAAAGGATCTGTCACTTAATCTCATTCCACAACTTTTTAGTATATCTCTGTATAAACTGTTCCTGCCCCACCATAAATATAGCCCGAGGCACCATCCGCATAATAACTAACACTTGAAGAATCAGTGGTATAATAAACAGCTATCCTTCCACCGGCTCCGCCGCCTCCCCGAGCAGGATTACTAAAACCATTTCCACCATTCACAGCAATCGTTCCCGATCCCGCAATTGTGCCTGTAGTAATGTAGACACTTCCTCCTGAACCTCCCCCATAACTATACTGAAAAAGCTGGTTTCCTCCACCGGTTCCGCCGATAGCGGATATGGTTCCGGTTATAGTGGTGGTTCCTGAAATAGTTAATTTAACAGCTCCTCCTCCAACGCCTCCACTGCCACCCCCTCCGCCACTTCCAAGATCGGTAGGAGCGGTAATAGAACCATAAGCTAAACCGCCAATCGCGGTACTGCCGTCTCCTCCTTCTCCCCCGTACCCCGCACCTCCAGAGCAGGTACTATCCGCTCCTTGTCCAGTACCTTCAGAGGCCTGGAAGCCCTTGGAGTTAACGTTGATGATCCCGCTTTCGGCAATAGTAAGGTTGGCGGCTGTAATGTCAAGAACATATTGCTGAGTAGTTGCGTTAGCTTCGTGCGTCAATGTTCCTGTTGCGCCGACATCAAAATCACCAGCGGTT
>CBDURG010000022.1:0-20672 GCA_965369805.1 uncultured bacterium | reverse complement strand
TGTCATCCGTCAGCTTGCCGTAATATTCATATGTTGTAACCGCAATAACGCCACTCTCAAGAAGGATATTGTTTTCATCGTCCTTTTCCTATGTTATCGTTTCAGTTTTGTCTGTAATCAGCCCAATATTACTTTTTACATAAGTTATATCTGTTGCTATCTTTTCAAGGCCACTGTCTTTCGTTATCCTTACAACATCACCGTCGAAATTATATTCTTTATATGTTTTTGAAAAATATATTCCATCTGTAATAATACTCTCCGAAAGAATTCCATCCTCATCATAAATATAATCTTCTCTCGCTTCTTGCCCAATTTCGCGTTTTTTCCTGACGTTACCGTTGTAAACGCCATAAACCGTTTCAAGAATTTCTTTATATTCAGACTCAATAATACCTCCCACGGTACCTTTGAATTCGTCTTTAAGCTCTTTCTTAATTATCCTGTAAAGAACGCCGCTGGAATTATAATGATATAACTCTCTAATTATTGGTTTATAGGAAATGTCAGCACCCGCGGGAAATGTACGGGTTTCTTTAATTTGCTCTTTATCTTTATCTCCAAAATACAGTGTGAGTTTTTGAATATCATCCGCGACTGCCTCCGTCCCTTTATTATTAACTTCGAGCGAACTTTCAAGAACTCCTGTGTCAACATTATAGGTATAGGTAATTGTAACTTCGTTATCAGCCGATTCTAAAAGGTCACCGGTTTCGGCATCGTAGGTATATGTTTTTGTTGTGCCATCAGGCAAAGTTTCGCCAATGAGTTTCTTTCCATCAGCAGAATAATTTTTAGTTATGTAATAGGAAATAGTGTTACTGTTTTCATCGGTATAATTAACCTCTTCTACTACCCGAGTAACAACATCATCCGTTACAGTATATTGATAGGTTTTTGTAACGCCATATTTATCTATGTCAGAGATAAGGCGTCCGGCAGAGTCGTATTGTTGTTCAATGGTGTATTTAAGAACAAGAACACCATCGTTATTTTCATAGTATTTCACTGTTTTTTTAGTTAAAAAATCCTCTTCAGCATCATATTCATAAAAGTATTCTGTTTTGTTGCCCTTAGCATCTATAACCTGTTTTAAATCACCCTCTTTGCCGTCTGTTTCAGACTCTCCATAATAACTGTAAGAAGTGGTTTTAACATCACTATTAATATCTGAAGAAATCTCTACAATCTGCCCCTCAGCATTGAAATTCTTTACGGCAGTATAGGTAATAGCCTGGGCATCAGTAACATTCTGTATTACTGTTTCTATAAGCGTTTTAAGATATTCTTCATCGGTATATTCGTTCTCATAAATATATATAAATTCTTTCTCAAGGTTTTTTTCTACATCTTTTGTATAGATTAAATCTCCTCTACCATCAAATTTTTCAATATAAACAGGATTTTGTCCGGAATCAAGTTCCGTTACGGTCTTTTGCAGAAGTTTACCCGTTACTGAACGCAGATAGGAATATGTAGTGACAGCACCATCTTTGTCTATCGTTTTAACAATATTTCCGTCAGAATTATATTCTTCACTTATCGAATACTGTGTCCCGTCAGGCTCCGTAATATTCTGGACGTAGATAGTTAATCTTCCCTTGCCGTCGTACGTATATCCATAGATAACTGTCTTTGGCTGGGTTTCACCATCTTCTAATGGATATGTTACAGACTCAGCCGTTCCGTCATCATTGTAGGTATATGTTGTGACCTTAGCATCGGTAGTGCCAACTTTTTCGCTATGAGAAATAAGATTGCCGTCGGCATCGTAAGTGTCGATCGTTACCTTCTTCTTTAAATTTTCAGGATCGTCGGCGTAATCGTTTATAACGGTATTTTCAACTACATCACTTCTTGTATTTTTAACATAGCTGTATGTCGTTATGTTTCCATCTTTATCAGTAAATAATGTTACCTGGCCTGTTTCAGCGTCATAATCTGTGACCTCCATATGGCTAAAAGGCGTACCGGTAATATCCGTATCATTTACTGTTACAGTTTTCTGTGTTAATCTTCCTCTCGCATCTTTCATATAAGAATATGTCTCGGTTCTGCCGCCGGGATAAGTTATGGTTTCCAGTTCATCATCAGAATTATATAAATATGTTGTAGTTTCCGCTTCTTCTGCCCCAACCTGTTTTAATTCACTTATAAGTTTTCCATCGGCATCGTAATTCTTTTCGGTGTAAACAAAATCTTTATCGGAATCAGGGTAAAAAATATTTTCCGTGTATTTAAACACATCTCCAACAGCATTTCTTTCATAAGCTCTTGTAATAACAGTTTGCTCTTTTATAGCACTACACTGAAGGTCACGGTAAACAATAATTGTTTCCTGAACAGTTTCAATTCCATCAGCTGTACTGTACGCGTAATTTATCTCTTCATTTTGAGGTGTTAAAACGGATTTATACCAGCAGGAAGCGATTCTGCCTGACAAATCATACGTATACCTTTCTATATTTCCTTCACGGTCTTTAAAGTAAATGATATTGTCGTCTTCATTTAAAATCGTTGTTTCTACATAGTCTATAGCATTACCTGCGGCATCTGTATCAGTAACATGCTTCGTAAAGGCATAACTGAAAGTCCGGTCATATTCCCAAAATTTGCTGCTGTTTTTATTGCGTACAGTTATTTTTACATCATCATAGGCACTCTTCTCACTATCCGAAACAGTCAGCCTGAAAACAAGATCTGTATCTTCTATTACTTCAGGCGCGGTAAAGTCGGCAACAGAACTATTAGCATTATTAAGATTAACTGTCGGGCCTGAAATTTGTGTCCAGATACACGAGAGAGTATCTCCTTCGGGGTCTGTGCAGATACCGTTTAAGGTAACTATTTCGCCTTCATTACCTGATTTATCTATACCCGCATCGGCTAGCGGCGATTCATTAATAGAATTACTGTACCATATCCCTTGTTCAGGATTGTATATGCCTGTCTCGGCAACAACTTCTGTTATTGCATATTGCGCACCATACACTGCTCCGCTATTACCGTTTCCTGACAAATCTATTACCTGGGGATAGTTATGTTCAAGAACAAGACCGCTTATACCAACATTCCCCTGATAATTAGAAAGGACTTCGCTTTCTGAAAGCGCGCGGTTGTACACCCGGACTTCGGAAATAGAACCAGCGAAATAATCAGCACCGCCTATCCCCGACAACCCATCCGAACCTATGTTAAGCGACGCAACGGCTCTTGAATAAGATACTGTGCTAATACCACATTCCTGGCCGTTTATATAAAAAGTAATAGTGCTGCCGCTTTTTACCCCAACAACATGGTTCCACTCATCAAGGGTTATGCTGCCCCACGAATTTCTCTCCGATCTGTTTACCCCATCCGTCCAATCCCATACAAGGTTTTTAGCTGAATTAACCTGAAACCTATAAGAATCCGTGGCCAATATCGTATCAAAGATCCAGTCTTGAGACTCTTTATTTATCCATACTTCAACTGTTAATGTGTCAGTAACATTTAAACTCGCACTGTCTGCTACCTCAACATAATCGCTAGTACCGCTAAATTCCAAGGCACCATATGTTCCTGTTTCCTTTATCCAACTACCGTCTAATTCTTCTACATATCTTATTGGTTTATAGTCTTCATTCCCTATCCACCCATCTGTTTCGGCATTGTAATTGCCAGTCTCTTCCAGAACATTAGTCAAATACTCCGCGCCAAAATTTGAGCCGTCATTGTTATTGTCAGTCAAATCTCTCGTATGGTTCCGAGAATAATTGTGGTTAAGAATAAGGCCGTCTTGTATAACATTTCCGAGGTAATTGCTATAAACTTCCCCATCATCGAGAGCACGGTTGTACACACGAACTTCAGAAATAGAACCATCAAAATAATCAGCACCACCTATCCCTGACAACCCGTCCGAACCTATAAGAAGCGACGTAACTGCCCTTGAATGCCAAACTGAACCGGTACCAATTTCCTGGCCGTTTAAATAAAAAGTGATGTTACTACCGATCTTTACCCCAACTATATGATTCCATTCATTGAGCGCCATTGTATTTGATGCACATGCGCCTGAACCATATGTTCCGTCCGTCCACTCCCATAAAATATTATTTGATGTATTAATCTGGAATCTATACGAATCGGTAGCTAATACCGTATTATGAGCATAACCCTGAGATGTCTTCTTTATCCACGCTTCAACTGTTACTGTATCAGTGATATTTAAGCTCGGGCTACTCGATATCTCCACAAAATTACCACAGCCGTCAAATTTTAACCCGCCTTTCAAATCCGACTTTTTTATCCATGTACCGTCTTCATTACAGACATATTCAACACTTTTATCTCCATTAAAATATCTTCTTTTTTCACTGCCGTACCACACCTTGTCTTCCGTGTCATATTTTCCTATTTCAGTAACAACTCTTTCAATACTGTATTCCGCATCGGGAATTTGTCCATCGTTGCCATTGCCGGATAAATCTTCGCCGCTGCTTGTGCTGTAATCATGCTCTAAAACAAGATTATCTCTGATTACAGTACCTTGGTAGTTGGAAAGAATTTCTGCTGCTGTGAGAGCGCGGTTGTACATGCGGACATCAGAAATAGAACCATCAAAATAATCAGCCCCGCCTATCCCTGATAATCCATCCAAACCTATATTAAGCGATGTAACGGCCCTTGAATAAGAAACTGTGCTAATACCACATTCCTGGCCGTTTATATAAAAGGTAATAGTGTCACCGTTTTTTACCCCAACAACATGGTTCCACTCACCAAGGGTGATACTGCCCCACGAATTTCTCTCCAACCTGTTTGTCCCATCCGTCCAATCCCAAACAAGGTTTTTAGCTGAATTTATTTGAAACCTATAAGAATCTGTGGCCAGGATCGTATCAAATGTCCAGTCTTGAGACGCTTTATTTATCCATACTTCAACTGTTAATGTATCAGTAACATTTAAACTCGGACTGCCGGCTACTTCAATATAATCGCTCTCTCCGTCAAATTCTCCGGAAAATTCTATCAAACTACAGGTTTCTTCAAATCTTGTCCAGTTACCATCTATTTCTTCAAAGTATTTTATATTCTTACCATCCTCATTTCCTGTCCATTCACCTGCATCTGTATTATAGGTACCTGTCTCTTCCTGAAAATTAGTCAAATACTCCGCGCCAAAATTTGATCCGTCATTGTTATTGTCAGTTAAATCTCTCGCGTGATTTCGAGTGTAGTTATGACTAAGAATAAGGCCGTCCTGCGCAATATCTCCAAGATAATTACTGTAAACTTCTCCATCGGTAAGAGCGCGGTTGTACACACGGACTTCAGAAATAGAACCATCAAAATTATCAGCGCCGCCTAAACCTGATATCCCATCCGAACCTATAAGAAGCGATGTAACCGCCCTTGAATGCCAGACTGAACCGGTACCAATTTCCTCGCCGTTTAAATAAAAAGTGATGTTATTGCCAGTCTTTACCCCAACTATATGATTCCATTCATTGAATGTTATTGTACCTGATGAATTTGTGCTTGAATTATATGTTCCATTCGTCCAACTCCATAAAACATGATTTGAGGCATCAATCTGAAACCTGTATGAGTCAGTGGCCAGTATAGTGTCATGCGCGTAATCCTGCTCCGTTTTCTTTATCCAGACTTCAACCGTTACCGTATCAGCAACATTTAAACTCGGGCTTCCGGACACTTCAACATAATCGCTGCTGCCGTCAAAATCCAGGCCGCCTCTTAAATCTGTCCTCTTTAACCATGTGCCGTCCTCAAAAACATATTCAGCACTCTCATCTCCATTGAAATATCTTATATCTCCGTTACCATACCAGTTTTCTTCCTCGGTGTTATATATTCCCGATTCAATAGTAACCTCAGTTATGGCATATTCCGGATCACCATACAGCATACCGTCGTTAGAGCTGCCGGATAGGTCTATGGCTGTACCGCTGCGCTAATCGTGTTGCAGGACAAGTCCATCCTTATAAACATTGCCTTCGTAGGAGGCGACAATTTCGTCATCTGTAAGAACGCGATTGTAAATTCCAATTCCATCCATTATCCCTTCATAACCATGCCCTGTATAACCCCTGGCAACCTGGACAGAATAGTCGCTGATTGAAGGCAGTTTATTAATATCACTGGAATAAACCGCTTCTTTCATTAACTGTCCATTTAAGTAGCTCTTCATAGTTTGAGTTTCAAGATCTCTGGTTACAACCACAAATTGCCACTCTCCGTTAATCAGAGTTCCCGCATCAAACGCGTCCCATCCCCAATAATATCCCGATGCCTTTTGAGTTCCGTGATAATAACTTAGCCTGCCGTCTGTTTCAATCGTCAGAGCAAATTCCCCTCCACAACTCTTATCAAGGGGATTAATTCTATAAGAGCCGATGTTTTCAGCCTTAATCCAGAAGGCAAGGGCTAAATCTCCATTTATTTGCAGATCCGGGCTATTCGAAATTTTTACATAGTCATTTCCATCAAATGCAAGTCCTTCTATAATTGCAGCCTCTTTACTCCAGATATTGTCGGAATTTTCCGTGTAGATAACACTCTCAGCTTCCATTCTACTACTAGTCCACAAACCTGTTTCCAGATTGTAGCTACCGGCTTCTTCTAAGAAATTGGATAGATATTCCGCACCGAAATTTGATCCATCATTGTTATTATCGGTCAAATCTCTAACATGATTTCGAGTGTAATTATGGTTAAGAATAAGGCCGTTCTGTATAACATTTCCGAGGTAATTACTGTAAACTTCCCCATCATTGAGAGCACGGTTGTATATGCGAACTTCAGAAATAGAACCATCAAAATTATCAGCGCCGCCTATCCCTGATATCCCGTCCGAACCTATAAGAAGCGACGTAACTGCTCTTGAATGCCAGACTAAACCGGTACCAATTTCCTCGCCGTTTAAATAAAAAGTGATGTTAGTGCCGTTCTTTACCCCAACTATATGATTCCATTCGTTGAGTGTTATAGTCCCTGCTGAATTTGTGCTTGAATTATATGCCCCATCCGTCCATCCCCATAAAACATGATTTGAGGCATCAATCTGAAACCTGTATGAGTCAGTAGACAGCATAGTATCATGCGCATAATCCTGTTCTGTTTTCTTTATCCAGACTTCAACTGTTACCGTATCAGTAACGTTCAAACTCGGGCTGCCAGCCACCTCTACATAATTGCCAGCGCCGTCAAAATCCAGCCCGCCTTTCAAATCTGTCTTCTTTACCCATGTACCATCTTCATCTTCATTAAAGCAGCTTACATCAGTATAGGTATTCTGAACTTTTGGAGTTTCGGACATCAAATCTATGAATACTACACCATTTATATCATCCCAGTGTCCTTCGCCCTCATTGTAGGTAAGGAGACGGCCTTCCACGTCATATGTTTCAACCGTAACAGTTCCATATTCAAGCTCAAGTGCTCTTATTTCAAGTTTTCTCTTCTGGGAATCTTTAACGTATTCATACCTGTAGCCTTTCCCTTCGCCATCAATAACTGAAAGGATATCACCGTCAGCATCATAGGTATAAACAGTAGTTTTTGAATCAACCACCTGTTGGTCAGCATATTCAGAGGGACTTAGTTTTTCTGTGGTATTTATAAGATTATCGTCAACATCATATTTATTTATCACATAATAATCAATGGAACTGCCCTGAGTGTCAGTGTACTGTATATGTCCTGTCTGGGTTAAAATATCGGCTTCCAGAAAATAACTGTAAATTGTTTTGGCATCATCCAAGGCGTTTCCATCATAGCTGATAGAGCTGTCAATATATGTTCCCTGTCCGGTTCTGGATTTTATAATATAGCCTTCTTCGTAATCATAATATTCAGTGACAATCAGGTTGTTGTATTCTGTATTTAAATAAACTATCTTTGTTATTTCATCGCCATTATAGGTGTATTCAAAATATTCATTTATACCGTCAGAATAAATAATTGAGGTAAGGTTATTATTCGCATCATACGTATAGGAAGTTATTTCACTCTGCTTATCTTCGTAATATATGAGGTTATAGTTAGAGTCGTATTTGCTGGTAACCGAATAACTGGAAATATCAAAGCTTACGGATTTTGTTTCGGTAAGAATATTATCAGCCAGTGTGTAAGTGAATGTCTTTGTTTTTAAAACTGATAAATCTTCCGGGTCAATAATTTCAATCGTCGTATCCTTCGCGTTACCTCCGGAATCAACAAAACAGATATAGTTCCCATCTTCGTCAAACCGCACTTTATGGTATTCATTATTTACTTCAGCAGTAAATATATAGGTATCTCCGTCTTTCTTTATGTATTCAAGGGAAATATCATTTGAATATGCCTCAAATTCATACGCCAAAATGCTAAGGTAAGCATCGGCTAGAACATTAACCTCATCCTTATTATCAATAATCCCGTCTTCATCTAAATCCACATCATTTGAAACAAGATAAATCATATCATTTAAGAGAGAGTCGTATTGAGCCTGATTCTCAAGCTCTCCTTTAACATAATTATCCGATACATTCACTCTTCTTGCTGTGCCTTTTATATCTTCAAGCATCGAGCTTTGCGAGGAGCTGTTTGGAAGATCAATTCCAATATAACCGGTAAGTAAGGCTATAAGATCGGAATCTGTAATTACTCCATTTTCTATGTCAGAGTCCGCAGTAACACTATTATAGTTAACCTGGACATCGAGCCAGGAAGCTGTCCCGTATATATTTAAAATAGATGTTTTATCTATTTCTTTATAAACTTTCGCAATGTTCTCACAAAGAACATATCCGGTTAAAGTGTCCGGATCGATTTCAAATGGAAATTTAACATATTTATAATGTCCTTCTTTTGTATGTGCTACTATTCCATCGTTATAGGAGAGAATGTCTGTAATGCTGTAAGGGTCAATTTGCACAGCTTTTAAATCATACCCAAAGGAAGCGGCCGAATCCTTAAGCGCGCCAAGAGAATAAGCAATGTTATCTCCTATCCTATAAAGATTATTGTTATTTATGTCAGAAACAAGTGTATTTAATACAATTTCTTTTTCATTTGAAAGGGATAAAAGCGCGGAAAGCGCGGCGATACCGCAGGTGTTAAACACGATATTCAATGAAGTTAAATATGAGAAAAGCTTTGTATCGGAGAACTTATCATTATTTTCAAGGGCTGCAGCTTTTTCTTCAAATGTGAGTTCGGAAATATCTATTTTCTCTAAGCTTAGCTTATCAGAGGGCTCCATATATAATGTGTCGGTTGGCACAAAATGTGATGTCTGTTGGCGGTTTATGTCTTCTTCAATAGGAATTTTCCCGGTGTTATTAGGTTCATCTATCTTCCGAGGAATTGGGCCGGCATAGGCTGAAACAACAAGCTGGTTAAAGAGAAAGGTAAAGAGAACAACTACTGAAATGCATTTTGTTAAGAGACTATAACCTGTCTTATCAAGAAAATAATCCATTAGTTTCTCCTTATCCGCATCCGATATTTTTTAAAAATATATATCTTTAATCATAAAAAAAGGGAGAAAGATTTCAATTAATTCTCCCTCCATTTCTATTAAAAGAACATAATTATGCCTTTAAAAAACGTTTCAGCCCATTAAAATTGGACAAACAGCCAAAATCCCATTTTTAGCAAAAACAAAGATGGCTGTCAAAGGTAAAAATTTTTTATCGACGATAAAAAATTCTTAGTGATAAAAGAGGAATTCCAAAAATCTACAATCCTTCCTTTCTAAAATAATATGTGTAGATAAAATATAGATTTGGAATAACTATTAATGTCAGTAGAGCCGACACCGTAAGCCCACCGATAACAGTAAGGGCCATTGATCTCCACAGTGCTGATGTCTCATTAATTCCAATTACCATAGGTATTAATCCAAAAACGGTAGTTACAGTGGTCATGAGTATCGGCCTAAGCCGCTCCGCGGAAGCATTTAATACACCATCCGTTATTTTTCTGCCCTCTTTCAATAAAAGGTTTATATGATGGACAAGCAAAATTGAATTATTTACCATTATCCCAACCAGCATTATCATCCCCATTATCACTCCATTGCTAATATTCATTCTCCAGACAAAAAGAGTAGCAGACACACCTATTACTCCAAGAGGCACCGTCAACATAATGATAAAAGGTTGAATATAAGACCTGAACATAGGGGCAAGAACCATATAAATCAGCAATAGAGATAATATTAAAGCAAAAAACAGCTGGTTCCTGCCTCTGATAAGGTCTTCGTACCCCCCTCCGAATTTATAGAAGTAATCTCTTGGAAACTGTATGGGCCCAATAACATTCTCAGCAATTTGAGCGGCTGTTCTTAAATCCATTTTACCTATATCAGCGCTTACCTGGAATGTTCTATATCTGTCTTTATGGTATACTGTAACAGGGCCTTTAACCGGTATAAATGAGGCAACCTGCTTAAGATAAACTCTATCTCCATAACGATTAACTAAAATAATATTTTTAATATCCTCAATATTCCTAACAAATTTTCTATCCAGCCGGGTAATAATCTCAATTTCTTTTCCCTCATCATGGTATTTTGACGCACGCATCCCGCGAACCTTGGAATGGACTATTTCAGCAATTTCAGATACTGAAAACTCGTACAATGCCGCCCGGGCTTTATCTACAATTATGTTGTATTCATTCTGCGACTGTTTGTTGGTTACCTTTACATCCTTAAATTTACCCGTGGAAGCTAACCCGGCGGCAATTTCCCGTCCAATGTCCGATACAATTTTATCGTTATAACCGTATACATCCACAACCAATTCTTTTGATTTTTGTTCTTCAGCCCCCCCTTCAAAGTACACAAAGAAATCACCATATTTCTCCGCATGAGCACGAACCATGTCTATAATATCCTCCTTTGAGCTTTTTCTCATGTTTAAAGGATAAAGTTTAACGACGATTCTTGGATCAGTCTTCGTTACATTTGTTGAGACCGTTTTAATAGCAGGGGAGACCTTAAGCATTTTTTCAAGATCTTCAGCTATAACATCGACAGCATCAAGTTTTGCACCAGCGGGAGGGGTAATTCTTATAGTAAACTCATTCTCATCAAAACTCGTAAGCTCAAGCCCTCTTGAGAATAAAAATGCCGCCGAAATAAAAAATATCAAAGCTGTCAGGCCTAAAGTTTTTCTCTGATTTCTCATACTAAGGCAAAGCAAACGAATGTATCTCTTCTTTAACCATCTAAACCACTTTAAATTTCTTCTGCTTCCTTTTTCATCATGTTTACATCTCGAATAGACCAGCACCGGAATCAGGGATAACGAAATAAACAGCGCGATAATAAGAGAGCTGCATATTGTCAGAGCAACAGGCACATAAGACGCCCTTAATTTTTCATTGAGATAGACCAGAGGGAGAAAAACAATAATTGTTGTAAATGTCGATGCTATAACTGCCAACATGACTTTTTCCGTTCTCTCCGCAATTTTACCTGATGACAAAACAAATCTTCTGCCGGAAAAAATACTCTCGATAATGACTATGGCACTATCCACCAGCATCCCAATACCCAATGCCAAACCACTCAACGTCATTATGTTTATAGAAAGCCCCAGAACTTTTATAATAAAAAATGTCGAGATTACAGCTATCGGCAGGGTAACAAGTATTACAAAAACTATGCGCAGCCTTCTTATAAAAAGAAATAAGACAATGGATACCAAAACAGCTCCAAGAAAAAGGGAAACACGGACAGAATTTATAGCTTTGAGGATATATTCGGCTTTATTATAAACTATTTCAAATTTTAAATCAATATACTCCGCTTCACACTTTTCTACCACCGCAGTGAGGTATCCGGCAACATTTAATGTGTTGGCCTCGGACTTTTTATGGATATAGAGAGATATGCCGGGAATATAGTCAACCCTTGCATATGAAACAGGCTCTAAAAAAGAATCAGTGACCTTCGCTACATCTCTTAACTTTATGATGGTTCCATCTTTCTTTCTGGTAACAGGTATTTGAGCCATTTCCTCCACCGATTCAAATTCGCTTGTTGTTCTGATAAAAATACGCCTCTCATCTTTCTCAATCGATCCCGCCATCATATCCAGATTATTAAGCCCCAGGCTTCTCATTATCTCAATTATTGGCATTTTAAGCGCGTTAATCTTATCTTTGCAAATCTCAACCAGTATTTTTCTCTCCTTTCCGCCATAAATTTCTACATTTGCCACACCTTCAACATTTAATATCTCTTTTTTTATTTTATCCTCTGCTAAAGCCCTTATTCTCTCTGTTGAAATATCTCTCGATGTTATCGAAACAATCATCTCCGTCTTTGAATAATAGTCATAGTGAGCTATAACAGGCCTCTCTACTTCTCCGGGCAGATCTTTCCTTATAACCGCGTACTTTTCCCTGACTTCCATAGCAGCAATATCCATGTTCGCACCATACTTAAAATCAAGGATGACTATTGATTCACCTTCCCGGGAAATCGACCTGATTGACTTAAGGTGTGAAACACCCCCTACAGCTTCTTCAATCCTCTTCGTTATTAATTCCTCAACCTCTTGAGGAGATATTCCACCGCGAACCCTCGTTATAATGGATATGGTATTTTGAGTGCCACCGGGCATAAGCTCCACAGGAAGGAAGAAAATAGACAACAATCCCAAAAGCACCAAAAGAAAGGAAAGCATGTAAACTGTTACGGGCCTTTTAACTGAAATAGAAGGAAGAGTCATGTCCGCTTTTTACTCTTAAGGATTTTAAAACGTTCAATCAAGACATACAAAGACGGCACAACTATTAATGTCAGGCCCAGAGAGAATATAAGGCCTCCTATCACTGCAACTGCCATGGGTGACTCCAGTTCTGAACCCCTACCCATTCCTATGGCTATCGGAAGCAACCCAAAAACCGTAGTCATTGTGGTTATAAGTATCGGCCTTAAACGTACTTTTACCGCATTATAAGCGGATTCCAGAGGGGTCTTATAATTCCTGAAGTGGATATTGATAAATTCAACTAAGATTATTCCATTATTTACTACAATTCCCCCCAACATTATGCAACCCAGCATGGTTATCACATTCAGGCTCTTTCCGGTAATAAAAAGCGTAAATATCACACCAACTAAGGAAAGCGGTATAACAGAGATAATTATCAAAGGCTGGATATAAGACTCAAATTGTGATGCCATTATCATGTAAATCATTATTACCGAAAGGCACAGGGCAAAAAGAAGGTTATTAAAAGATTTCCTGGCCTCCTCGTCTTCACCGGCCATCCTCAAAACAACTCCCGAAAAGCTCTGAGAAAATTTATCAACAAAATCAGTTACCTCCCTGATAATCGGACGCAAACTTCTTCCCCTGGTATTTCCTGAAACAACCACGGTCCGGGATTGATCTAACCTGTATATTTCATTCGGGCCTGAAGTCTTTTTAACATCAGCAACCTGTTTAAGCGGAACATGAATGTTAAGCCTTGAGGAATAAACATTAAGGTTTTCTATATCCCGCAGTGACTTTACATCTCTCTCCTTTAGTTTAACCGTAATATCAGTTTCTTTTCCTTCTTTTCTGAACTTCGACGCAGTCTGACCATGAACCGCAGTACGGGCAAGAACAGCAACATCGCTTACATTAAGGCCCAGGCTTGCCGCAGTATCCCTGGCAACAGATATCCTCGTTTCGGGATTTGCTTCCTTAAACGAGCTTTCTACATCCACTATACCTCTTACCTTATTAACGATTCCCGCAATCTTAACAGAAGCTTTTTTGAGCAGACCCAAATCATATCCGGTTACCAATATCTTTACAGGAAAATCGGCTGTCTGAAAAGAACTCAGCGGATTATCGGATATATCAAACTTTACATCCAAACCGGTAAGGTTATTATCCTTATGAATCTTATCTCTCAAATAAGCCGCAATTTCCCCAGTCGAACGCCCTCTTTCTGAAAGTATTATTCGTATTTCCGCCTCATTTTCTTGCAGAGCGCTGATATCCTGTTCCTTTAAATTATCCGAACCAACTTTTACAGCAACACTTTTTATATCTTCAATATTTTTTAACTCTCCTTCAATTCTACCAACCAGATTATTCGTTTTTTCCACAGTAGTTCCCTGTGGAGCCCTGATTTTTATCGTAAGTTCTCTTCGGTCTACAGCAGGCATAAGCTGCTTATCAATAAATGGATAAACAGCAGCCGAAATAATTATCAAAAGCAGTATTATTAACAACATTCCGGCAATCATTTTTCTAAACTTAGAATTTATCCATTGAAAATCAAAATGCTTCGCAGCCCTGCTCCAGAATTCTGAGATAGATTTCATGAAAACAACATTATAAGTCCTGCCCCGGCCGAATTTAACATACAAAACAGGAATTAAAGAAATCGAGACTATAAGCGACGACATAAGCCCGCAGGTAACCGTTATTGCCAGTTCTTTAAAAAACTGGCCTGCTATACCAGTAATAAAAATCATCGGGATAAAAACTGCTATTGTAGTAAAGGTAGACGCAATTACAGCCCTATAAACTTCCAATGTTCCACTTACCGCAGAATCCTCACTGTTTTTACATACAGGCTCCATTCGCGCTATATTCTCTATAACAACAACACTACTGTCAACAAGCATGCCGACAGCTAAAGCTATTCCACCAAGTGACACAATATTAAGGCTTACTTTAAAGAAAAACATAAGGATAAATGTTGCAAAAACAGATACAGGTATCACCAGCGCCACAATACTTGATGTCCTTATACTTTTTAAGAAAAGAAATAAAATAACAAAAGCAAGAGCGGCACCGAAAACTCCTGCTTTCGCAACAGAATATATTGAATTTTTGATAAATTCAGATTGGTCATACACAATATCAACATCTAATTTCTTCCCAAGCATGCGGTTTATTTCTTTTAATCTTTGTCTTATCTCTTTTGATACATTAATTGTGTTTGCATCACTTTGCTTATTTACAAGAATCTGTACACTATCCTTGTAGTTGTATCTCGAATAGGATGTTACATCCTTAAACCCATTTACGACATCCGCGACATCTTTTAAAACTACAATTTTGCCGCTTCTTATGTTTTTTAAGTAGGGATACCTTTCATCTGAAACAGTTTTACGCGGTATTCTCTCCTGCATTTGAAGATGGGTGGAAAAATCGGCTTCCTGAGTTTTAACATCATAAAATAGCGGAACATCTTTTATCTCCTCCACAGACTGAAACCTTCCAACCACTCTGAGTAAATACTCGTAATAGCTGTCCTCAATGGATCCTGCGGGATAGTCAAGATTTGCAAGAGAAATCGAATCAACAACATTAAGAAGGCTATACCCTGAAGATTGCAATTTATCGCGGTCTACAAAAACTTTTATTTCTCTTTCCTGCCCGCCTATAATTTCAATCGAAGCAACTCCTTCAATTTTTTCTAACTGATCCTTAACAACATTCCTGGATGTTTCTCTAATTTCTTCCAGAGGAATTTTTCCGGCTACATTTAATAATACAACAGGTTTATGAAATGGATTATATTTTGCGATAACTGGATCATCCGCTTCCCTGGGCAGTTTATCCATCATAACATCAAGTTTTTCCCTTACCTTCAGAGACGCGAAGTCCATATTTGTTCCCCATTTAAATGAAACAATAACCACGCTTCTGCCTTCCCGTGAATAAGACTCAATCTTTTTGACACCGCTTACGGTTCCAATTACTTCCTCTATAGGAATGGAAACCAAATTTTCGATTTCCTCAGGTGAAGCTCCCGTGTATTTTGTAAAGATTGTTGTCTGCGGATAATTAATATCAGGGAAAAGTTCTAAATCAAGATGAAAGAGGGAAATAAAACCCAGGAGAAATATACCCGAAAAAAACATTATAACAGCTATAGGATTCTTAACTGAAATGGATGGAATCTTCATTTGCTGAGAGTGCTTAACTCTTTTACTTTAACATTTACTTCTTTGTCATTAAATTCATTTAAGCCGGATAAAATAACAAACTCTCCGAAGTTTAAACCGTTACTTATTATACTGTAAGAATTATTTGAATATTCCATAGACACAGGAGTTAAAACTGCTTTATCTTTAGAGAGAAGTTTGTAAACATAATCCTTATTTTTTATTTGCTTGAAACATTCATTTGGAACTACTATGGCATTCTTTTTTGAATAAAGATTAATTGTTCCCCTGGCAAACATTCCGGGAAGGAGTTTAGGGCCTTCGTTTAAAATTCTAATCTTTAATGTCATCGTCCTGCTGCTTCCAGAAATTATAGGAGCGATTATTTCTACCTTGCCTTCAAATTTCTCTCCAGGATGAGAATCCACATATATAACAGCATCCTGGCCGATTTTAATCTTTTGTAAATCTCTTTCAATAACTCCTATTTCAGCATATACACTATCAATGCTGGAAAACTTGCCGATCAAGGTGTTTTGCGTAATGTTCTCTCCAACACCTATGCTTTTTTTAAGGAAAATTCCGTCAAAAGGCGCTTTTATAGATACGTTATCCAGGGCTTTTTCAGCATAGTTTACATCAATTTGGACCACATTAAGCTGTGTCTCAGCTTTTAGCAGTTCCAATTTTGCCTCTTCAACACGGGTTGCAGATACTCCATCAAGCTTAAATAATTTTTCAATATTCCCAGAATTTTTCTCGACGAGTTTATAGTTAACAAGGGCTTCATTATATTTGGCTTTTGAATATTCGTATTTCAACTCTGTTTCATCAGAGTAAAGATTGGCAATAATATTACCCTTTTTTATAAAAGTGCCTTCTTCCACAAGAAATTCTTTTATTGTCCCATTTGTCTCAAATGAAAGATTAACGTCCCGCTGCCCCTTGATCGTCCCCATTATGCTCAAACTATCATTGAAATCCACAGGAACAATTTTTAACGCCTCGACTATAACCCCTGATTCCACCCCCGGGGTGGCATCGGTTTTAACCTGTGTACTCCTATTTCGGCTTTTCAAAAACAGAACTCCAGCAATAATCAATATTAATATAAGAAATATATATGTAAATTTTTTCATATTTTAATTAACTCCTCCCTTTATTAATTCAAGCAGGTTCAGATAATTCGTTTTGCCAACAGCCCTGTTTAAATACGCGATTGAGGTAAAATATTCTGAAACAGATTGTTTCTGTTTTATTTTTGCGGAATACAGTTCAATTTTCTTTTCCATCAGGTCAGATGCTCTAATCTGATTTTGCTTATACCTGAATTCAGTTATCTCATATGCTTGCTCTTTATACTTGAGGCCCGCCGACCCCAGCACAACGTTAACAACTGCACGGCACAGATTATAATATGCACTCGTGGTTTCTTTATAAATTTTCTTCACAGCCTCATCGAGTTGATACCTTCTTTTGATTTCGGAGATCTCCGCTTCTTTCCTATCAGAGAAAACTTTTAAATTATCTAATACTCCCACCTCAGCTCTGTGCCCACGCGACCTTGTGCTCTGAATCGTGCTAATTCTAGGAGCACTTTTCGCTTCATTGAAGGAATAGGAAGCCGTACTGCCGCCAAAATTCCATTTCAGTTCTATTCCGACAAACCATTCGTCGCTTGTTTTAAACCTATCAATCTCATAAGCCTCTCCAGCTTTTCCAACCGAACCAACCAGGTCCACATAAGGATAATTTTTAGCCTTTTCTACTTTTACCCTATAACTTTCAGCTTTAAGCTTGTGATTAAATTCAACAATTTCCTGCCGATTGTTAAAAGCTGTTTCCATACACTCCGATAACTCAGGAATACTAAACGGAAGGCTATTAATCAGGGTTAATGGGTCCATCCTACCATCTACCTCCAGATTCTCAAAATTCAAATCATATTTTTGAACCTCAATTTCTTCCTTTGCATCAATATTCATTATAGCCTTCAAATCATATTCAGTTTCTTTTAAATCTTTTAAGGTCATCAACGCTGAATGGGCAATTTCGGTATAATAGTACTCTACTCCAAATAAATCTATCTTCGCAATTATCCCTTCACTGTGACCTTTTTTAATATTTTCAAAGAAACTACTCACCTCATCTTTAGTTTTCTCAGACTGATTTAACCTCTCTTTCACAGTAAGAAGCTTAAAATATTCTTCGCTAACCTTATAGACTATATCGTCTTCAATCCTCCTGCTTTCAGCTACAGCTGCCGCCAGAAACTCTTTTGCCTGACGATTTGAATAAAAAATTTCACCGCCGTGGAAAATCGGCTGACGTCCTTCAATGTGATAATATTTGCCTTTCCAGGCCAATTCATTCAACGCTCCCTTGTTCTCGTAACATTTAAGCTTTACCTGCGGAAAAAAATCTCTGTATGAAATACCTAATTTTAATTCGGCAAGTTTGATTTTTTGCGCTTCTATTTCAAGCAGGAGATTGTTTTCAAATGCAATATCTATACAATCCTGGAGAGACAAAACTTCCTGCTGTACCGGTAAAGAAGCGGGTTCTTCATCCTCCGCACAGCTTCCGGAAACAAAAAACACCATTAATCCACAAATAGCTAAAATAAAGGGTTTTTTCATCATATCACCAAATTTAAACAAATTAGTGAGGTATTCTACAAAAAAAGCTGGTCTTATTCAAGTATAATATTATTTATATTAAAGGAAAGCACCCGCATATTAACAAAAAAAAGGGCAGAGAAATCTGCCCCTTTTTTAAGCAACAAATAACCAATTAAAATCTTAGTTTAATACCGCCGCCGATAAGCCAGGTGCTTAATTTGCTGTAGCTTTTACTGTTTCCATCCAATTTGAAAGTAGTATCACCGTCATTTAAGAGATAAGAAGCTTCAAAAAATACAGCGACGTTATCCGCGTAATAATAATCAATACCTACACCAAATTTAGCAAGGAGAGCATTTTCAGGCTCAGCTTTTAAGCCCGTAGTACTGCTGTTGAAATCATTAAACGCGTAGCCGATTCCAATTGTCGCATACGGTTTATACTGTTCCCATGGATATCCCGCAACAACATTACAAAGCAGGGGTACTGTTTCAATTTTTCCGGATCCTCTGTTCAAAACAACATCTTCAACATCAAACGTGATAAAACCTGATTCTATTTCAAGGGCTATGTAGTCATTGAAATCATACCCAACCCCGAACAGAGTCGCCCAACCATGTTCAAAATTGCTCTCAGAAGCAATAGTCCAACTTGCCTGCCCTTTTCCATATAAATGCTCGACAAAGTCGTCCTGGGCTGCTGCAAAACCGGACACAAGGACCAGAGCAACAAAAACTAACAACACCTTTTTCATGTTACATCCTCCTCTATAAGCTTTAAAAACCATGTTTAAAAGCTAACGTGTTTCATCATATACATAATGTTTCAGATTAACAAGAAAAACTATAAATTTATTTTTACTCCACAAAAAATGTCTGTGACCTTTTCGGTCCCACAGAAATTATCCATGGCTTGCTTCCAACCAGTTCAGAAATTCTTTTTATATACTCTTTCGCTCTTTCAGGCAAATCAGAATATTTTTTACACTGAGTAGTATCTTTGTTCCAACCTTTAAAAGACTCGTAAACAGGTTCACATTTTTTTAAAACTTCCAACACCGGAGGGAATTCTTCTACCACATTCCCGTTATATTTATAAGAGGTGCATACCTTTATCTCATCCATTGAATCGAGAACATCAAGTTTTGTAATTGCCAGGGAGCCTATGGCATTTATCATCACGGAATATTTCCCTATAACAGCGTCAAACCAGCCGCATCTTCTGGGGCGTCCGGTTGTCGCGCCATATTCCCCGCCTATTTTTCTAACTTTTTCCCCAAGGGCAGAATCAAGTTCAGTGGGAAAAGGGCCTTCTCCAACCCTTGTTATATATGCTTTCATCACACCCACAACTTTATCAATAACCGTCGGGCCTATACCTGTTCCCGTGCAGGCGCCGCCCGCGGTAGGATTGGATGAGGTAACATAAGGATAGGTTCCATGATCGATATCGAGCAAAGTCCCCTGAGCGCCTTCACAAAGAATATTTTTACCGCCGGAAATTGCCTTATTGACAAAAGAATAACCTGAAACTACAAACCTTTTTATCTTTTGGCCGTAGGCGGCAAACTCATCAAAAATATCCGATAACTTAACGGGGTTTTCTTCATATACCTTAGTTAAAATAGTATTTACTTCTACCAGCCTTTCTTCCAGTTTGAGTTTAAGCAATTCTGGACAGATAAGATCGGATATTCTTATCCCGCATCTGGCATACTTATCCGCGTAAGAAGGGCCTATACCCCTGCCGGTAGTTCCTATCTTCTTGACTCCCTTTTCCCCTTCTTTTAATTTATCAAGAATCCTGTGGTAAGGAAAGATCACATGCGCTGTTTCACTTATAACCAATCTGTTTTCAACATCCACACCGTTTTTCTTAAGCTCCGCGATCTCCGCAAGAAGAACTCTGGGGTCAACCACAACACCATTACCGATAACACAAATTTTGCCGTCTCTTAAAATACCGGATGGAATCAAGTGCAGTACATGTTTTTTACTGCCGATTTCTACGGTGTGCCCCGCGTTATTGCCGCCCTGATATCTGACAACCACATCAGAGCCTTCAGTGAGGACATCTATAATCTTACCTTTTCCTTCATCACCCCATTGGGTGCCGATTAGAACTGTTACCGACATAGCAATCCCTCACTT
>CBDURG010000021.1:0-20796 GCA_965369805.1 uncultured bacterium | reverse complement strand
AACTGTTCACCGGCTTCCCGAATATATTCATTTACTTCTTTCTTTACTTTTTCAACAACCTCTTCAATCCTGGCCGGATGTATTCTTCCATCAGCTATAAGTCTTTCCAATGCTATCCTCGCAATCTCTTTTCTTGTATTATCAAACCCGGAAAGAACCACCGCTTCAGGCGTATCATCAATTATCACATCTACACCTGTCGCCGCTTCAATGGCTCGTATGTTTCTCCCTTCACGCCCTATTATTCTCCCTTTCATTTCATCATTGGGAAGCGGCACAGTTGATATTGTTATCTCAGAAACATAATCAGACGCGGATCTCTGGATTGCAAGACTTATTATCTTTTTTGCCTCTTTTTCAGCCTTGTCTTTCGCTTCCGCTTCAATCCTTCTTATAAGCGCCGCCGCTTCATGTTTCACTTCATCTTCAAGACTCGAAAGAAGAAGGTTCTTAGCTTCCTCTCTGCTCAACCCTGAAATCTGCTGTAATTTATCTTTCTGCTGATCAATTATAGAATTCAGTTTATCGGCGCGTTCTTTTACATGAAGCTCCTTGTCGTTAATTGATTGCTCTTTTCTTTTAACCTCTGTATCTTTCTTATCGATAAAATCAACTTTCCTGTCAAGGTTTTCTTCCTTTTGCAGCACTCTTTTTTCCAGAGCAAGAAGTTCCTGCCTTCTTTCTTTTGTCTCTTTTTCGAACTCGGTCATAGCTCTGTGCATTTCTTCCCTGGATTCAACACTTGCCTCTTTTCTCTTTGTATTCGCTTCTCTTTCAGCTTCAGAGATTATTTTCTTTGCCTGCTGTTCAACACTATTCTTTTTAAACTTTGCTAATATCATTCTCAGGACAAAGCCGAGAACAAAAAGAACAGAAAAAAGAAGAAAAAACCCTAATAACTGTTCCTTTATTAACTCAATCATTATTACACCTCCATATCTTTAGTATCTAGTGAATCGTTTAAGAAACATTTTTTTCAACCACGTGGTATGAATTGACAAAACACTACTCACTACTCATCTTTTCTTGTTTTTACATCTTTTATTTGTATTTTTGATTTTCTCTTTCGTCTCAATTATTCTCTTCTCGGTAACAACAACATCTACAGGTTCATCGTGCTTTCTTCCGGACACATCTTCCAAAACCTGAAAATCAAACGCGACTCCGATTCTTTTTGTATTCTTTCCTGTCTTTTTTAAAAACTTATCGTAATAACCCTTTCCTCTTCCTATCCTGTTGCCTTTTGTGTCAAAAACAACTCCCGGAAGAATAACAAGATCAAGATCCTCTACGGAATAATCTCCGCATATATCCTGTTTCGGCTCCATTATGCCATAAGATGATTTCTCAAGCTCTCCCAAGAAATTAACCCGTCCTATAGTAAATAATTCTTCTTTCTTATTGCACCTTGGAAGATATACAATCTTTCCTTTAGCCCAAGCATTCTGGATTATCTTCCTTGTATCCATTTCGTCATCCAATCCATAAAACAAAAGAACCCTCTTTGCCGAGAGAAAAAACTCATTATTTTCAAGCTTCCCGGCCACTAACGCGGAAGCTTTCTCTCTATCTAATGGTAATTTCGTTTTAAGGCCGGAAATCCAATTCCTCAGTCTTTTGATTTTCTTCTCCAATTTTTTAACCGCTCAGCAATTTGTTTCTCATCTCCGTTATCCGAAGGATAGTAATATCTCTTATCCTTCGGTAAATATCTCTGTTTTACATAATTGCCGGGAAAATTATGAGGATACTTATACTCCACTCCTCTCCCGATTGTCTTCGCGGATTTATAGCTTGAGTCCTTAATGTGCATGGGAACTTCCATTACTTCCCCTTTTTCAATATCAGCCCACGCCGCGGATATCGCTTTATACGACGCATTACTCTTGGAAGCAACCGCAATATATACGGCCACCTGCGAAAGAATTATCTTCGCTTCGGGCATGCCTACAAAATTCACAGCATCAGCCGCTGCCTGAGCAACCACAAGAGCCATAGGATCAGCGTTGCCAACATCCTCACTCGCGCAAATAACCATTCTCCGGGCAATAAACATAGGATCTTCTCCTGCGTACAGCATCTTTGCAAGCCAGTAAACCGACGCGTCGGGATCACTTCCCCTCATACTCTTAATGAATGCCGAGGCAGTATCATAATGGCCATCCCCCGTTGAGTCATAAATCACCTGTTTCTTTTGAACTGAATCCTCAATAACCTCACGGGTTATGTTTACCACACCGTTTTTCGGCTCAGTGGTCAAAACAGCCATCTCAAGAGCATTAAGGGCTTTTCTTGCGTCACCACCGCTTACCCGTGAAATGAATTCAATATTACCTGGTATTATTTCAACTTTTATTTTCCCAAAACCCCTTTCCTTATCTTCCAGGGCTTTTCTTATAATCTTTTTGATTTCCTCTTTCTCAAGTTTTTTCAGTTCAAATATCAAAGACCTTGAAAGCAGGGGCGGAATAACCGAAAAGAACGGGTTCATAACTGTTGCCCCTACTACAGAAATCACGCCCCGTTCAACATCAGGCAGCAACGCGTCCTGCTGGGCTTTATTAAACCTGTGTATCTCATCTATAAAAAGAACCGTCTTTTTCCCTTCGTCAGAAAGACGACTCTTGGCTTCTGTCACAATTTTTCTTATATCTTTTACATTCGCGGTTACCGCATTCAGATAGTAAAAATGCCTTTTCGTCGTATTTGCGATAACAAGACCTAGCGCGGTTTTACCACAACCGGGAGGGCCAAAGAGAATAATGGAGGTGAAATTGTCAGACTTAATGGCACGCCACAATAGCTTACCCTTCGCGATTAGATGCTCCTGTCCAACAATCTCTTCAAGAATGCCAGGCCTCAACCTATCCGCAAGCGGCCTTGCTTTATCCATTCTATTTTTGCTTTCAGCGTCAAATAATTCCATGGAAAAATGGAATCACACAAAAAACCCCACATTTGCCGTGAGTAGCATCTCTTTGGTCCATAACTCAACAAGTGGGTACTCTCTCAAGCTTTCATGTTTGCTACATTCCGGACTTGAAGCCCGAGCCCCCAATAAAAAATGTTGGCTCAAAGAGTAATATGCTACAGCTCGAACAACGCAGGGCTTTTTTTATTTTCTCTTATTTTTAATTCTATCACAAGTTAAGAAGTTTTTCAAGAAATCATTTCTGAATTTCTGAATCAACAATGGTGATTATCCTGTTTACCTTTTCTTCCGCCTCTTTAAATTTCCTATCGTTTTTCATAAGCATATCAACAAAATTTAAACAGGCTAAAATAGCCAGTTTAGCTACAGGTATTCCAGGACTTCCCTTAGCAAGTTCGGTCATTTTTTTATCTACAACCGAAGCTACCTTAACAATGTGATCTTCGTCAATATCCCCTACGACGGGATACTCCGCCCCATAAATTTTAACTTTTACTGGTTCGCTGCTCAAATTACTCTCTCCAATTATCAGTGGAAACTCAAGGCAACACCCCCGGGAGAGATATTAATAATCCCTTATGCTGCATTTCAAGCTGGATGTCCACCCTTTGATTAATTTTTTGTGTAACTCATCTACCTCCTTATCTGTCAGTGTTGAAATTCTTGATCTGTAAGTGATAGAAATACCCACGCTTTTTTTGTTCCCAGGTATTGGTTTTCCGCGATACAAATCAAAAAGCTCAATTGATTCTACAACATCCGGCCTATCCTTACGAGCAATTTCAAGAACTTCATTGTATGTAATCTCCTCGTCAAGAATCAATGCTATGTCTCTTTTTACCGATGGATATTTCGACACAGGAACACATTTCTTTACAAAGCTACCTTTTTTAATAAGTTCATCAACATCAACTTCACAATAATAAACTTTCTGCTCTATGTCATACTTCCGACACAGGCCTGAACTTAATTCGCCTAAAGACCCTATAAACTGGTTGCCGATTTTTATGTAAGCTGATTTACCACTGTTAAAAGTCCCGGAATCGCAGAAAACAAAAGAATACTCATTAATTCCAACCGATTGAAGAACATTTTCAACCATGCCTTTTAAATCGAAAAAATCTACGTTTACTGATCCTTCAATCCACTTACTTTCATATCTGGAACCTGTTGTTATAATCCCCAATGTTAAAATCTCGCGAAAACCAGCATCAGGCTCCCTGGCATTAAGAAATATTCTTCCCAGCTCATAAAACCCCGCATCTTTGCTTCCCCTGTTAATGTTATAGCTCAAAGCTTTCATCATCCCAGAAAAAAGAGCGGTTCTCATATAAGCCAGTTCTTCACTCTGAGGATTTCGAATTTTTACAGCTTTTTTCTCTTCAAAACCCGTGTCACTCAATTCACTTTTTCCTATGAAGCTAAATGACATGATTTCAGAACAGCCTCCGGCCCTTACTACAGAAGTTATTCTTTTAAGCAAATCTGTTTTATTATAACTGCCTTCATCCACAACCCTGAATTCCGGCATTAATTCTTCTATTGACTCATAGCCGTAAATTCTTGCTATCTCTTCGATAAGATCCGCTTCGTGGAAAAGGTCAACTCTAGAAGAAGGAATATCAACTTCAATATGTTCCGTTCCCTCCTTTAAAACTTTCAAGCCAAGCCTTTTAAAAATATCCGAAATCTCGCTGATTGAAAGGTTGGTTCCCAGAAGATCATTAGCTTTTTGAATCTTACATTTAAGGACCCTTTTCTCCCCAAACTCTTCACCCTCGGAAAGAATACCCTTTAAAACTTTACCCTCCGCTAATTCAGAAATCATTTGAGCGGCTTTATCAAGAGCTTTCACAACCATTGCTCTGTCAGCACCCCTTTCAAACCTGTAAGAAGATTCTGAAGAGAGATTAAGCTTCTTTGAAGTTCTTCTTATGCTTACCGGGTTAAAATACGCGCTTTCAAGCAAAATATTTAATGTTCCTTCGCCTATCTCGGTATTCTTGCCGCCCATAACACCCGCTATCGCAACGGGCCTTTTTTTGTCGGCAATTACCAGCATGTCTTCGCTTAATTTCCGTTCAACGCCATCAATCGAAACAATTTTCTCGCCTTTTTTTGCCGTCCTTACAACAATCTGTTTCCCTTCCAGAAGGTCAAGGTCGAAAGCATGGAGAGGCTGTCCAAGGTTTACAAGAACATAATTTGTAACATCCACAATATTATTAACCGGCCTTATACCTGCTTTTTTCAACTCATCCTGAAGCCATAAAGGGGAGGTTTTAATTCTCACCCCTTCTATCACCCTGGCTGTATAGAAAGGACATTTCTCTCTGTCATCTATCTTAACGAAAGCCTCCGATGACGCATCCTTCGCAATTTCAGAAACGCTGATTTTTAAGCGTTTCAGCTTTTTCCCGGCAACAGCTGAAATTTCCCTGGCTATCCCTAAAATGCTAAGGCAGTCAGGCCTGTTGGGGGTTATTTCAAAGTCAAAAATAACATCCAGATCCAGATAATCTTTAGCAGGTTTTCCCGGCACAGCATCAGGTTTAAGTATAATAATCCCCGCGTGATCATTGCCAAGGGCCAGTTCATCTTCAGCGCAAAGCATGCCCGCAGATTCAATACCGCGTATTTTAGCTTTTTTAAGTTTCACACCGTTCGGCAAAAGCATACCGGCAGACGCGAAAACCACCTTATCTTTTTCCTTCATATTTTTAGCGCCGCAAACAACAATTATCTCTTTTTCCCCGGTATTAACCCGGCAAAGCGAAAGTTTATCAGCGTTGGGATGTTTCTTAATCTCAATTATTTCCGCGACCAGCAGGCCATCAAGATTCGGCGGTTCCTGAACACTCTCCACCTCTGTCCCGGACATGGTAAGAAGGTTTCTTACCTCATCCGGACAAAGGCCTATGTCCACATATTGTTTCAGCTGTTTATAAGATACTTTCATGCGAACTGATTTAAAAACCTCTCATCATTTTCATAAAACAATCTTAAATCATCTATACCGTATTTAATCATGGCTATTCTTTCAATTCCCAGGCCAAAAGCATATCCTGAATATTTTTCGGGGTCGTATCCAACCTTTTCATAAACTCTGGGATCTACCATTCCCGCCCCGGAAATTTCAATCCATCCCGAATTCTTACAAATTTTACATCCCTTTCCCCTACACATTACACAGGAAAAATCATATTCCACACTCGGTTCCGTAAACGGGAAAAAATGAGGCCTAAATCTTATTTTTACATCTTTACCCATAAGCTGCCTGGCACAACTGTGCAAAACTCCTTTAAGATCAGAAAAAGAAACATTTTTATCAACATATAATCCTTCAATCTGGTGAAAGGTATGTCCATGAGTAGCATCGGGAGTATCATTCCTGTAAACTCTGCCGGGAGCAATTATTTGGATAGGAGGCTTTTTGCTCATCATTACTCTTATCTGAACGGGTGAAGTCTGGGTCCTCAAAAGGCTTCCATTTTCAAGGTAAAAAGTATCCTGTATATCTCTTGAAGGATGATCTGCTGGAGTGTTAAGAGCATCAAAATAATAGAATTCTGTTTCTATATCGGGGCCGTCAGCGAAAGAAAAACCCATATCCCTGAAGATTGCCACCACATCTTCTATGGTTTGAGTTATCGGATGAACCGTTCCTAATTTTCTTTTAAGCCCCGGAAGAGTAATATCTATTTTATCAGCGGATGAACAAAGTCTTTCGCCTTTTTGCTCCAGAGATTTTTTTGCCTCGGCAATACCAGCCTGAATTGAAACTTTTAAGGAATTTACCTGTTTCCCGAAGAGAGGTTTTTCATCGGGAATCAATTTCTTCATTTTCTCGAGTAAACCTGAAACTTTGCCCTTTCTTCCAAGAAACTTTATTCTGGCTGCTTCAAGTTGATTAAGAGTCTCAGCTTTTGTAATTTCTTGAAGGGCTTCTTCTTTGATACTGTTGATATTATTACTCATATTTCAGGCTCCTTAACCCCAACAGGGGTTACCGAACCCGGATATAAAAACCAACGGCTCCTCAGCGCATCAGGAAAAAGTATCAAATATCCGCAGAACTGATAATTTCAAGATCTCCTGTCGCCAAAATTCCTGATGAATCTATAATTAAACTACTTGCTATAGCCATTGTTTTCAAACCCGAACACAGAATTAAGAGAAACTATTTTAAACTGCTCTTTGCCGTCTCAACAATTTCTTTGAAAGTTTTCTCATCACTTACCGCGATATCCGAAAGAATCTTTCTGTCCAGGCCAACACTGGCTTTCGTTAAACCGGCTATAAACTTGCTGTATGAAAGGCCAGCCTGTTTCACCGCCGCAGAAATTCTCACAATCCACAAAGATCGGAACTGTCTCTTCTTCACTTTTCTATCTCTAAAGGCAAACTTCCGGGCCCTTTTAACAGACTCGTTTGCTGTTCTGAAGAGCTTACTTCGCCCCCCCACAAACCCCTTCGCACGTTTTAAAACCCTTTTATGCCTTTTTTTAGTAGCAGGCGCATTAGTTGCCCGTGGCATTTTTTATCCCCTCCAATTTTCTAAGGAAGCATTCTGGTAATCCTGCTCTTCTGAGACAAGGAAACCTCCGAGCACTTCCTTAATTTTCTTTTTCTTTTACCTGTTTTTTTCCCCATCAAATGTCCCGCATTCGCTTTAGAGTGCAGGATTTTACCACCTTTGGACTTCTTAAACCGCTTTACAGCCGCTTTTTTTGTCTTTATCTTAGGCATTCAATATCTCCTTGTACAGTGAAACACCACATAAAGCACTAAAGGATAATACGTTTCAATTAAAAAGGCAAGATTTTTTTTAGAAAGTATTTATAATCATGGTAATTAGGGTCACAGCCGGAACTTTTATCTTAGTCAAAAAAAAGGGATACCCCGCCGCCTTTCAATCCGCGCCCTGAAATTTCTTTGAAATTTCGGGTACTTTAGTCCTTGAAATGCTTTGCATTTCTAAGGGAAAGATCGCGGGGACTTAATCCTGGGAATTCTAAACGAATTCTTCAGGGCAAGCATAATCAAATCTTTCTAAGATTTAATCCGTCGGCCCTTCCCCCGCAGATTTGCAAACGCGAATCTAATAACAGAGACAACGCGGGCAGATTTTGCTAAATCAGACGACATTCTACATTTTTAAGAAGATTTCGCAGCTTTAGAGCCCATGACCATAGTCACAAACCTACCCATTTCCTTGGGCCTCATCTCGACAGCACCATACTCTTTCGTATCCGCTACAATTCTCTCTAATACATTGCGGCCCAGTTCTTTATGTGCCATTTCACGCCCCCTGAACATAAGTGTCACTTTTACCTTGCACCCTTTCTTCAGAAATTCTATAAGGTGTTTGATTTTTATGCCATAATCGTGATTGCCTATCCGGGGACTTATCTTTACTTCTTTTATTTTTACTACATGCTGCTTTTTTTTCGCCTGTCTTTCTCTTTTTGTCTGTTCATAGCGATATTTTCCATAATCCATTATTCTGCAAACAGGCGGTTTTGCCATAGGGGCAACTTCCACAAGGTCAAGCTTCTTTTCCCGAGCTATGTATTTTGCCTCAGCTATCTTCAAAATACCTAACTGCTTTCCGTCTGAGTCAATGAGTCTCACTTCGGGAACTCTTATTTTTTCGTTTACCTTTGTAAAATCCTTTTCGATAAAACACCTCCCCTGAGTTTCAATTTTTCGAGTTTATTGTCCTATTTATTTCACTGATAAAATTTTCTATCTTTATGCCATTTTGCTGGTCACCTTTTCTTGTCCTGACAGAAACCGTCTGATTTTCCATTTCCTTATTTCCGATAATAATCATATAGGGAATTTTCTGCATCTGAGCCTCCCTAATCTTTGCTCCCATCTTCTCGTTTCTGTCATCTATGTGAACTCTGATGCCTTTTTCTTCCAACTTTTTCTTAACCGAATAAGCGTACTCAAGCTGGGCATCAGATATAGTAATCAATTCAACCTGAACAGGAGAAAGCCATACAGGAAACGCACCGCCATAATGTTCAATCAGAACACCGAAAAACCTTTCCAGCGACCCCATTAACGCCCTGTGAATCATTATAGGCCTGTGTTCATTTCCATCCTCCCCGATATATGAAACATCAAATTTCTCAGGTATGTTAAAATCTACTTGAATTGTACTGCACTGATGCGCTCTACCCATAACGTCTTTTATCTTTATATCGATTTTTGGGCCATAGAATACCCCTTCTCCGGGATCAACTTCATATTTCATTTTCTTTTGATCAAGAGCATTCTTAAGCGCGTTGGTGGACTTTTGCCAATTCTCTTGAGAACCAACAAATTTTTCAGGCCTGGTTGAAAGATATACATCATATTCTTTAAAACCAAAGGTAGAAAGAATATAAACAACAAAATCAATTATTTTCTTTATCTCTCCTTCCAATTGTCCCGGAAGGCAAAAAATATGCGCGTCATCCTGCGTAAAACCCCGGACTCTTATAAGTCCATGTAAAACTCCTCTTCTTTCATACCTGTAAACAGTTCCAAGTTCAGCCCACCTGATTGGAAACTCCCTGTAGCTGTGTATTTGATTCTTATATATGGCAATGTGAAAGGGACAATTCATCGGCTTTATTTCATATTTGACCTCATCAACTTGCATGGGAGCATACATATTTTCCTCATAAAAATCCAAATGGCCGCTTCTTTTCCACAAATCCAGCAACGCGATATGAGGTGTATTAACAAGGTCATAACCAGCTTTTAGATGTTCATCTTTCCAGAAATCTTCGATTATCTTCCTGATGAGTGCTCCTTTCGGATGCCATAAAACAAGGCCGGGGCCTATAGATTCCTGTATACTGAAAAGGTTCAACTCTTTGCCAAGTTTCCGGTGGTCTCTTTTCTTCGCCTCTTCCAGTTTATTCAGGTGGTCTTCAAGCTGTTTTTTGCTATAGAAGGCTGTCCCGTAAATACGCTGAAGCATCTTGTTTTTCTCATCGCCGCGCCAGTAAGCCCCGGCAATCTTTAAAAGCTTGAAAGCCTTAACCTCCCCCGTGGAAACTACATGAGGCCCTTTACAGAGATCAATAAAATCTCCATGTTTATAGAAAAGAATTTTTTTATCCGGGATAGATTCAATAAGTTCCATCTTATAAATCTGATCTTTCTGCGTGAAAAACTTTAATGCTTCTTCCTGATCCATCTCAATGCGCTCAAATTTGCGGTTAGCTTTTATACTCTCCGCCATCAATTGCTCAATTTTCTCAAGAACGTCAGGAGTAAAAGCCTCAGGAGTATCAAAATCGTAGTAAAAACCGTCTTCAATAGCCGGGCCTATCGCCAGCTTTGTTCCGGGAAAAAGTTTAAGTACGGCTTCAGCCATTACATGTGAGGCGCTATGTCGCAGAGCTTCAAGATCAACTGCGGTGGATTTCAAGGGGGTCTTACTCATAAGGAACCACTACAACCAGTAGTTTTTTCTCCTTTCGGATTTACTTTATTTTTTTTAGTTCAATCACTATGGGTTATTATCCCAGTTTTCTACACTTAAATCAAATAATAAATTCAGCGTAATTCAGTCTTTGTCCTCCTACGCTAAAGCTTCGGAGGACATCCGCCATTAAATTTTTTAAGACTCGTCCGCCGTAGCTTCCGGAATGAAACACCCAACTCCAAGCGAAGGCGGATGGTGGGCGATACTGGAGTCGAACCAGTGGCCTCTAGCTTGTCGAGCTAGCGCTCTAACCAGCTGAGCTAATCGCCCGTCTCAGAACGGTTAGTAATACTACCGACGGATAAGGTCATTGTCAATAGAAAAACAATAGAAGCCGTATGTCGTGTATAGTATATAGTATATAGCTGAAGGCTGACAGCTAATTTTATTTGCTATTTCTGCCTACCGGCAGGCTCTGTGGTTACTTTTTCTTTTGTTCGTTTTTACTATATACTGTATACGAAATACAACATACTGTCTTTTATACTGTTTTAAAAATCCTGGTTGATTAATATCGGCACCATCTGTATAATTCTTGAGATTATGAAAATTTTGACAAAATACTTATTAAAAGATTTTTTTACGAATTTTATGTTCGCTCTGGGAATATTTACATTCGTTCTTCTTATAGGAAATCTTGTAGAATTAATTCAACTCCTATTAAAAGGGGTTCAGCTTGCCTTTGTTTTTAAAATGATATTTTACATTACCCCTTACCTTCTTAGCTATACCATACCGCTAACATGTTTGACCGCCGGCCTTCTGATGTTCGGAAAGCTTTCAGCAAACCATGAAATCACTGCGATGAAAGCATCCGGGCTCAGTTTATTTTATATTTCAAAGCCCGTGCTTAAATCCGCCTTTGTCATTGCAGTTATAAGTTTTATTATAGCTTCCTATATTTCCCCCTCGTGCCACTACGTTATAAGAAAAAGCAAAAAGCTGGATATAAGCAAGGTCGGAAACATTAACCCGGTTAAATTAATTGAAAAAGGAGTCTTTATTGAAGCATTTTACCCCTACGTAATCTACTGCGAGGATAAGACAGACAACATCCTGAAAGATTTAATGATATTCGAAGTAAAAGAAAATTCTCCCGCCAACACAATTATCGCGAAAGAAGGAAAAATTAAATATGCCGCGAAAGATAAAACAATAAAGCTTGAGCTTAAAGACGGCAGTTTCGATGCCCCGGATCCGGAAAATCCAGAAAACTTTTTCAGGGGAAGCTTTGACAACTACCAGCTTGAATTCAAATTACCAGAAAAGCCCAACAAGTATATAGCCCGCTGTGCCAATGATATGCCCATAAGCAAACTCCTCAGAAAAATCAGAGAGTATGAGAAAAAAGGAATTAACGCAACACCTCTTAAAGTCGAATTCAGCAGCAGGCTGGCAAGTTCAGTTTCCTGCATAATATTCACTATTATAGCAATCCCCCTGGGCATAAAAGCCCACAGAAGCGAGAAAAGCATAGGAATTGTCCTGAGCCTGGGGCTCGCAATGTGTTACTACAGTTTTATAATCCTTGCAAAGGCTCTGGACAAAAAAACCGACATTCATCCGGAATACATAGTCTGGATACCCAATATTATCCTTCTATCCCTTGGAATATTTTTATTCTGGAAAACTAAAAATAAATGAAAATCATCGATAAATATCTTATAAGAAATTTTTTAGTTCCGTTTACTTACTGTATGTTTACCTTTATACTCCTTTATATAATAAGGGATCTGATCGTCAACCTTGAAGAATTTGTTCAAAGCGGAACCCTTTCACTTGCAAAAATTATTTATTCTTATATCCTTATGCTCCCGCTTATTATCGTACGGGTCTCCCCTATTGCAAGTCTCCTGGCTGTCATATATTCCATGGGGAATTTAAGCAAACACAACGAGATAAGCGCAATGAGGACAAGCGGTATAAGCATCTATCGGATACTTGTACCGTATATACTTGTCGGCTCACTCATAACATTTTTCACTTTCCTCATAAATGAACAATTTGCATCCGGAGCAAACCTGCTTGCCATGCAGGAATTCAATAAAAAATCCGAAACTTCGGGACAGGACAATATTTTAAAAGATCTAATACTAATGGATAAAGAAAAGAACTTATATAATATTAAGACTTTTGAAATAAACAGCAGTAAAATAGAACAAGTCGAAATTAAATACTATTACCCGGATAAAAAAATATTAAAAAAACGCATATACGCTGAAAAAGGAAAAATCCAGGGAAATCAATGGATTCTTTATGATGGAAAAACAGAAAATTTTACGCGAGAGGGTGGCCTGGACAGGGAAAATCCAGGCGGAAAATTCAGCAAGCAGATTTTCAGTACCGCAACAACAAAAGAAGACCTCATAAAATCAAAATTATCTAATGTTTTTCTATCGTTTAACACCGACAAACATCAAAGAACTTCCCTGCCTTTTATCAATATTGTTGTGATTTTTCTCGCTGTTCCATTCGCTTTAAAGATAACAGGCCGGGGAGGGGCTATCCTTGGTGTATCGTTAAGCATTGGTATATTTTTCTTATATTATATTATCTATTCCGCATCAATAGCCGCCGGCAAAGAAGGCTTTATAAACCCGGCACTATCCGCATGGCTGCCTCATATTATATTTACGGTTTTAGGAATAGGAATTCTTTCTAAGACTCGCTAATTTGGATTTAAGTTCCCATGCGCCAGGATTCCATGTACTTTTTCTGCTCCAGCGTCAATCCATCAACTCTTATACCCATCGATTTAAGTTTCATTTTTGAGATTATATCTTCAATCTGCTTGGGAACATCATAAACCCTTGCCTTAAGCTTCCCTTTGTTTTCAAGGCAGAACTCCGCAGCCAGTGCCTGGGTGGAAAAACTCATATCCATGACACACGCGGGATGCCCTTCAGCAGCAGCAAGATTAATAAGTCTTCCTTCAGCCAGCAGGAACACCGATTTGTTTGCGGACAATACAAATTCGTCGACACAATTTCTTACATTACGCTTTACCTTTTTAGCAAGTTTCATAAGGCCCGGTATATCTATTTCAACATTGAAGTGTCCGGAATTACAAATAACTGCCCCATTCTTCATCTTTTTAAAATGCTCGGGCCGCAAAACACTCTTATTGCCGGTAAGCGTGCAGAAAACATCTCCAATAGGAGCAGCTTCAGCCATTGTCATTACTCTCATCCCGTCCATAACCGCTTCAATCGCCCTTATAGGATCAATTTCCGTAACAATAACGTTAGCACCCATCCCTTTCGCTCTCATTGCAAACCCTTTGCCGCACCACCCATACCCTGCCGCGACTATATTTTTACCGGCAATTAAAAGGTCAGTTGCCCTTATTATTCCATCTATAGTTGACTGCCCCGTTCCATACCTGTTATCAAAAAGATATTTGGTATCAGCATCGTTCACCGAAATAACAGGAAACTTTAAAACACCTTCTTTTTCCATAGCTCTAAGTCTTATTATTCCGGTTGTAGTCTCTTCCATCGAACCAAGAATTTTATCATGAAGTTTCCGATGCTTTTGCAATACCTCAGAAACAAGATCGGCACCATCATCCATAGTAATGTTCGGTTCATGTTTTATCGCGGCTTTTAAATGATCATAATAGGTCTTATTATTTTCCCCTTTTATAGCAAATACGGGAATCTTGTAATCAGAAACCAGTGACGCGGCCACATCATCCTGTGTGGAAAGCGGATTTGACGCGCAAAGAACAACATCAGCCCCGCCGGCTTTAAGCGTTCTCATAAGGTTAGCGGTTTCAGCAGTCACATGAAGACACGCCGACATTTTTACTCCTCTGAGAACTTTCTTTATTGAAAACCTGTGCCTTATCTGACTAAGCACCGGCATATCGTTATTAGCCCATTCAATTCTTTTCCGGCCTTCCGCGGCCAGTTTTAAATTTTTCACATCATATTTCATTTTTTCTCCTGTATTTTTGTATACACTAATTACTATATTCCTGCCTGTTGCTTCAGAACAGCAGCTTTATCAGTCTTTTCCCAAGTAAACCCCTTTCCTTTTCTACCAAAATGCCCATAAGACGCGGTCGCCTGATAAATCGGCCTTTTAAGTTTTAAATGACTTACAATCTCCGCGGGTTTCAATTTGAAGGTCTTTCTTATCAGCTTTGTTATTTTATCCAAAGAAATCCTTTCTGTCCCAAAACAATCCACAAGAACTGAAACAGGTTCAGGGTATCCAATAGCGTATGAAAGCTGAACTTCACACTTTTTGGCAATTTTCGCCGCGACTATATTCTTCGCGATATAACGAGCCATGTATGTCGCGCTCCTGTCAACTTTCGATGGATCCTTTCCCGAAAAAGCACCCCCGCCATGACGCCCCATTCCTCCATATGTGTCAACAATAATTTTTCTTCCGGTTAACCCTGTATCACCATGAGGCCCGCCGACAACAAATCTTCCCGTAGGATTTATCAACACACGAGTCCTTTTGTCTAAATATTTTGAAGGTATAACAGGTTTTATCACCTTATTAATAATTTCTCTCCTGAGTCTGCTGATTTTCATAGGCTTATGCTGTGTCGAAACAACAACAGTATCAACACGCATGGGCTTTCCATCATCGTATTCAACCGTTACCTGACTTTTGCCGTCGGGACGTAAAAAATTAAGTATTTTTTTATTCCTTACTTCAGCAAGTTTCATTGTAAGCTTATTCGCGAGCACTATAGGCAAAGGCATATATTCAGGTGTTTCATTACAAGCATATCCAAACATCATGCCCTGATCGCCGGCTCCCTGCTCTTTGTAAGTGCCTTCTCCGGTCGTAACTCCCATAGAAATATCAAGAGACTGCGAGTGTATCGCGGAAATAACCGCGCATGAACGATAATCAAAACCTATTTCAGGATCTGTATAACCAATCTTCTTTATAACACCTCTGGCAATATCCGCGTAATCAACATGACTGTTTGTCTTTTTCGTAATTTCTCCCGCGACAACAACAAGTCCGGTTGTAACAAGAGATTCACACGCAACCCTTGCGTCTGGGTCCTGAGCAAGTATCGAATCAAGAATACCATCCGAAATCTGATCACTTATTTTGTCAGGATGGCCTTCGGTCACCGACTCCGATGTAAAAAAAACTTTCTCCATTTTTTCTACTCCATAATTTTTAGCTTTCACCCTGATTACTTTAAAACAAATCGTATTTTATCCCTAAAAGGGATACCCCGACAAACATTATTAAATCTTACTGAGATTTAATCAGTCGGCCCTTCGGGCAGATTTTGCTGCTAATGCAAAATCTGGGTTTATAAGACAATTTAAATTAATAAAAGGCCAATACATTAAACCCATAAAAACAAGATTACCTAATATAAAAAAATGCATCTCATAAGTCAAGAATGAATAGGAAAAATTAAATCTGGCCGGTTGATATGGAATCATTTTTTGAATATGGCATCCTGTAATTCTGCTGCATAACAAATTCCGGGGTAGTCTTTTTAAGAAGCGCTCTGGTCAGTTTCCTGACTTCATGGCTGGTACTGCATTTCAAGACATTTTCTGAAAGCATCTGGAGACTTTTAAGAGAAGAACTTCTTATAACTTTTTTTATCTCAGGAATAACAATCGAACTCGCGCTCAACTCGTCAATGCCCATTCCCACAAGGATAAGAGTCATTTCAAGGTCCCCCGCCATTTCACCACACATACCCACCCAGATATTTTCCGCATGTCCGTTATCTATAATATTCTTAATGAATCTTAAGATAGCGGGGTTCGCAGGCTCATAAAGGTAAGCAACTTTCTCATTCACTCTATCTACGGCAATCGAATACTGGATAAGGTCATTCGTCCCTATGCTGAAAAAATCAACATGGCGGGCTATTATGTCCGAAGTCATAGCCGCAGACGGAATTTCAATCATGGCACCTATTTCAATTTCCTTGTCATACGCAATTTTACTTTTATCAAGAGATGTTTTCACTTCTTCTACTATCTTGTTTGCCTGTAAAACTTCATCAACAGAGGAGATCATGGGGTACATTAACTTGACATTTCCAACCGCACTCGCTCTTAAGATTGCCCGCAGCTGTTGTTTAAAAACTTCCTGTTCTTCAAGGCAAATCCTTATGGCTCTCCATCCGAGAAACGGATTCATTTCTTTTTGGATACCAATTTGATGTGAAAATTTATCTCCTCCAATATCCAGTGTCCGTATTATCACAGAATTGGGGTAAATTTCTTCAGCAACCTTTTTGTACGCGGTATACTGTTCTTCTTCCGAAGGAAGCCCCGTACGGTTAAAATAGAAAAACTCAGTCCTGTAAAGGCCAACACCTTCAGCCCCGTGAGATATTACCGACGGTATGTCTGCCGGCATTTCAATATTAGCGGAAACAGAAACTCTGTAACCGTCTATCGTTTCCGCGGGAAGGTCTTTAAGTTCGGCAAGTTTTTCTGTCAACCGTTCAAATTTCGATTTTTCGATAGTATATTTGCTTAAAGTCCATTTTGAAGGATGGATAATTACCAAACCGCGGTTTCCATCAACAACAATCCTGCCGCCCGGTTTTATCTTTCCGGTAACATTATGAAGCCCTACTACCGCGGGAATCTCCAGAGAACGCGCTATAATCGCGGTATGAGAAGTTTTACCCCCAACATCAGTAGCAAAACCCTTAACAAGGTCTTGATGCATCATCGCGGTATCAGAAGGGCTAAGGTCATAAGCGACAATGATCACCTCTTCTTCAAAATCCGACAGATCCTTCTTTTTTTTCCCCATCAGGTTGTAAAGAACCCTTTTCGTAAAATCACGTATATCAGAAGCTCTTTCCCTCAGGTAATCGTCTTCCATATTGGAAAACAGTTCGACATATTTTTCCCCCACCTGCTGAAAGATATATTCCACATTTATTTTTTCCTTTTCCAGTCTCTTAATAACCTGTTCTATCACCGACCTGTCTTCAAGGAACAATAAATGGGCGTTAAATATCTGGGCGTGTTCTTCTCCCACTTGACTGGCAATCTTATTTTGAATTCCAACTAATTCATGGCGGGTTTTTATGAGGGCTTCTTCAAACCTGGCTATCTCACCAGGAATCTGCTCTTCAGGGATTTTATACTTCGCAATAAATTCTTCTTTACTGTCAAAGAGGTAAACTTTCCCTATTACGACACCGGGACAAACAGGTATTCCTCTGAGAACAATTTCTTTATTCGCGGTTTTCATTCTTCTCCAAATTTATTTATAAAAAGCTGTCCTAGTTCATCAATAGCTTTCTGCGCATCCTCTCCTTCCGCGATAACTTTAATTTTTGTTCCTTTCGCGGCCGCAAGCATCATAACACCCATAATGCTCTTACCATTAATTGTTTCTCCATCTTTCATTACATGGACTTTCGCGCTAAATCTATTTGCCGCCTGGACAAACATTGCAGCAGGGCGAGCATGTAAGCCAAGCTCGTTTTTAATTTCTATTTCTTTTTCAATTTTTAATATATTTTCTTCACTCATAATTATAAAACCGTATATCGTATTTCGTGAATCGTGAATCGAAAAAAATAAATTATTTACTATTCACCATTCAGTATCCACGAATCACTGCTTTTATTGTTTTTCTATTGACAACAAACTCATACATCTATTATTTCAATTTTTCTTTTCTTTAAATAGCTCTCAGCGGTAAACACACTCTTGCGGCCGGTTCTTGTTATCTGCAAGGCCAGTTTCTTCAAGTTCTTTTCATTTCTGTTCACAGCAAAATCCATCAGCATAGGAAGATTAACGCCTGTTACAATCTTAATTTTCTTCTTTTTAAGAATGCTCATCCCTATGTTTGCGGGGCTGCCGCCAAATACATCTACAAGAACCAAAACCCCGTCCGGAGAATCAACACTTTCTATTGCTTCCGTAAGATTCCTCTCAATATCTTCATGCTTATCCTTGTTAAGCTGAGCAACCACAGCCAATTTTTCTATCTTGCCGACTATTTCCTCAGCTGCCGATACAAGATCCCTTGCTAAATTTCCATGTGCCGCGACTACTACTCCAATCATCTTTTCTTCTTCCTTTTTTTAGCGCCGGCTATTTTTTTATTACCACCTGTCATTCTTTTTATTAACGAATCATTCAGATCTTTTGCCGAATTCCTTCCGAGTTTTCTAAGCCTGTGCTTAAGAGCCGCGACTTCAATGATAAGAGCCACGTCCCGGCCAGGCTTAACGGGGATTACCATATAAGGAAGCTTAATGCCGAGTATGGTAAAAAAGTTTTCATCAATTCCGACCCTGTCATACTCTTTTTCAACATCCCAGTCTTCGAGAGAAACAACCATATCAATTTTCTTATATTCCCTGACAGAACCTGCTCCGAAAAGTTGTTCAATATTTATAATTCCCGGCCCTCTTATTTCCATATGGTATTTAGTCACCTCAGCGCATCTGCCAATAAGATCTTTTCTGTCACGTAATTTTATAATAACAATATCATCAGATATAAGCCTGTGTCCTTTGCTAACAATGGAAAGAGCGCATTCACTTTTGCCAACTCCGCTCTCACCTATAATCAGAATTCCTATCCCATAAACCTCAACAAGGTCTCCGCTCATCGTTATCTGCGGAGAAAATTTATCCTCTAAATACAGGGTAGCTTCATTTATAAGTAATTTTGTTATTGAATTCGATCTAAAAAGAACTAGTCCCTTTCTATCCGCCTCCTCTATCATCTCCCTAAAGGGAACAAAATGTCTTGTTATAACGCAGCAGGGAAATTTCTTTGAGAAAAAAGCTCTGATCATCTTAGTTCTTTCTTCCTTGTTAAGAGTCTTTAAAAAAGACATTTCAACAAACCCTATAACCTGAATTCTCCTGTGAGGAAAGAAATCGTAATATCCAACCAAGGCTAATCCGGGCCGATTTAAGGTCGGTTCCTTGATCTTTCTCCTCAGCCCTTTTTCACCGCCGACAAGTTCCAACCCCAGATGATCCTTCAGGCTATTGTAAAAATCTCTTACGGTAACCTCTTGCATATTTTATTGTTCCTCCAAAAACTTTTATTTTAATAGATCAATCCTGGCTTAGTCCCCGCTATGCTCTATTTCAAGTTCCTTTACGGATTTGGCTTTCCTATTATGAAATTTACCTTTCATCCTTCTGAGTTTTTTCTCAATTCTATCTACAAGATTGTCTAGTGACTTATACATATCATCACTTACTTCTTCCATATGAAAGGAAAAATGAGGCCCGTTCAAAGTAACTTCTGCTTTTTGCCGATACTTTTCTATGTCCATTATTACATGAGCATCATTGATTCTAAGAGTAAACTTATCCATCTTAGAAAACTTTTCCTTTGCGTATTCTTTCATCGGCTCAGTTACAGACACATGCCTTCCTGTTACAGTAATATCCACACAATACCTCCTTTTTGCATGAAACTACAACCTACATTACAAGTTACGCCCTAATTGTAAATAAAGGTATAACACAGAGACTTCAACAAGGCAATTATTTAAAACACAAATACTTTTACATTGTAAATCTCTCACCCAGATATATTTTCCTTGCCTGGGAATCATTAATAAGTTCGTTAGCAGTTCCTGAAAGTAAAATTTTACCATCATACATTACATACGCCCTGTCCGTAATAGATAAAGTCTCTCTTACACTATGGTCAGTGAGAAGTACACCCAGCCCCTTTTCTTTTAAGGTTTCTATAATCTGCTGGACTTCAAAAACAGCAATCGGGTCAACTCCTTAAAATGGTTCGTCCAGAAGTATGAATGAAGGATTTGTTACCAGGGCTCTGGTAATTTCTAATCTTCTTCTTTCTCCTCCCGAAAGGGTACATGCTTTATTTTTCGCCAGGTCCGCGATTTTTAATTCCGATAGAAGCTGCCCCAACTTTTCTTTTCTCTGTTTATACGTAGATGGAAGAGTTTCAAGTATTGCCATTATATTTTCTTCAACTGTAAGATTTCTAAATATCGAAGGTTCCTGCGCAAGATAGCCGATACCCTTTTTCGCGCGTTTACACATCGGAGCTTTTGTTATATCTTTATTGTCAAAAATTACCCTGCCCGAATCCGGGCTTACAAGGCCTACAATCATATAAAATGTGGTGGTTTTACCCGCTCCATTGGGGCCCAGGATTCCAACGATTTCACCTCTATGAACATTTATTTCAACGTCATTTACCACTCGTTTATTATGATAGCTTTTACAAAGTTTTTCCGTACGCAAAAGTTCCATTAGTCATTTCCTCTATGCTTAAAATATACTTATTTCCGATGAATCTTTATCTCTTTTGGGAAAAATTATAAGTTTTGCGCCAGGTTCGCAAACCATTCTATTCTCATCAATATAAAACGTTATTTTTTCGCCCGCGAC
>CBDURG010000020.1:0-21350 GCA_965369805.1 uncultured bacterium | reverse complement strand
CCTGTTTTGTCCGTACTTCTGTCATCAACAATAATCATTTCAAAATCAAGATTTAATGACTGAAAAGTTTTCATGGTATGTAAAATTGCATTTTCCAGAATTTTCTCTTCGTTATGCGCAGGTACCACAACTGAAACACTGTATCGGGAATTAGTCATAAAATCTCCTGACTGCTTCAGCAACAGTATCGATTTGTTTAGCGGTAATCTCTGGAAACATTGGAAGAGAAATTATCTTTGCTGACAGCTGTTCAGCCACAGGGCAGCTACCTTTTTTATATCCGAGTGACATAAAAGCCCGATGGAGATGGATAGGGACAGGATAATGGACTCCGCATCCGATACCCTGTTTAGTCAAATAATCTAAAAGTTCATCACGCCGTTCGCATGTAAGGACAAAAAGGTGAAAAACGTGTCTGGAAATATTATCAAAGTCCAACACCGGCAGCTGCAGGCCTTTTATATTTTTAAGTTTTTCGGTATAGCGGCGGGCTGCACAAAACCGCTTTTTATTCCATTCATCGAGAAATTTAATCTTAACATTTAAGATCGCTGCCTGCAGGGAATCCAAACGGCTGTTCGTCCCCGGAAATTCGTGTATATATTTTTTAATAGAACCGTAATTACGAAGCAACCTTAGTTTTTCCGCGACAGAATGGTCTTCGGTTACTATCATTCCACCGTCTCCAAACGCTCCAAGATTTTTACCGGGATAAAAACTGAAACATCCAACTGCCCCAAAACTACCCACACGCCGGCCTTTCCACATAGCTCCATGCGCCTGACACGCATCCTCAATAAGAATAAGATTGTGTTTTCGCGAGAATGCGGTTACAGCATCCATATCCATACTCCGGCCATAAAGATGCACTGGTAAAATTGCTTTTGTCCGGCTGGTAAGACGACTGGACGCATCAGCCAGATCCATAAGAAACGATTCAGGATTAACATCGACAGGAACTGGAATAGAGCCCAGATCATAAACACTAAGAGCTGTAGCAATAAATGTATTTGCCGGAACCAGAACTTCATCGCCAGGGCCAATGCCAAGAGCCTGACATGCAAGACGTAAAGCATCCGTTCCACTGGCCACTCCAACCGCTTCTTTTACTCCAAGATACGAGCAAAATCGTTTTTCAAAACGCTGCACTTCAGGACCAAGAATAAACATTCCCGAAGAGCAAACATCTTCAAAAGCTTTTTTGAATTCTTTTCTATAAAGGGTGTATTGTTGAACAACATCAACAAAAGGTATCATCTTTCCTATCCTTAATTTATATCCTGCGGTATCCCTCCAGCCTGCATGGATTTGTGAGCCGCAACAAGTGTCCGGGTAACGCCAAGGTCAAATCCTCCATCTACAATGTTTTCTTCATTGTCCAAAACCAGCCTTACAAAAGCGTCGCTCATCTGACTAACCGGTTCACGCATATCAACTTTTGGGCTAATAATATCTCCATCCCGCAGTAAAAAACGAAAATTGCCAAAATCAGGTTCAACAGAATCAGAAATACAAATCCCTTTTTCAAAAAGGCGCACCGGTTCCAGATTATTCAAGTCGTTAAACACCGCCCTGGCCTTACTGCCAATAACATGTACCCGCCGTTCCTTGTTTGAATCAACCCAGCTTACATGAATCTGACCAACTATACCGCCGGGATAAAAAAGTGTTATAAAAGCAATGTCCGCCTGGTCAAAGCCTAAAGGACTTGCTGATACAGCGGAAACTTTCTCAGGAACAGTGTTTAAGAGATAATTCATAATAGAAACATCATGAGGAGCAAGGTCCCATGCAACGCTAACATCTTTGCGAACAAGCCCCATGTGCGTTCGCATTGCTGTTAAATAATACAATTTCCCAAGTTTTCCCAAGTCAACTAATTCTTTAAGTTTTCTAACAGCGTTGTTAAAAAGAAAGGTATATCCAACCATTAGCTTACATCCGGATGACTTAGCAATAGCACATAGTTCTTCACATTTCTCCACATCTAAAGCAAGCGGTTTTTCGCTAAAAACATGCTTACCCGCGAGAAGAGCTTTCTTTACCAAATTGTAATGGGTTGACGCGGGAGTAATAATTGCCACCGAATCAATATCAGAAGCATTCACAACCAGAGATGCATCGGTAACGCATTTACATTCTCTGGGAAGTAATCCTGCCACTCCTTTAAATGAAGATTCCGAAATATCACAAACATATTTAAGTTTTACCCTGGGATGCCCGACAAAATTTCGAACAATATTCGGACCCCAGTGGCCAAGGCCTATAATTCCTATGTTCATCATTTTCCTCCAAGACGTATTAAAAATCTTTTTTAATTCATCCTAAATATCTTTATAAATTCCCTCATCGATATAGAAGTTTTTCTCTTCAGCAGAACATTGAAAAACAACTCACCGAATTTAACAATCATTATAACAAATAAAACAATAAGTGCAGGCATCTTTTTAAGAAAGTCAATTGTTTTTCTGCCGGGGTTAAACCATCTCATGCCTGTATCGGGCTTGGTAAATATTCTCTTAATTCTGTTAATATCAAAATAAAACGCAAAATAACTAAATAAAATATCCATTCTTAATTCTTCTTCAGAACTTCCAATCGGAACATATGAAAAGGGTATTTTTTTAAAAGGATTTTCAATAAAGGCAGATACCGAGTTGAAATTTTCGTATAAACCCCGCACATTTAACCTGTTTTCTCTTTTTGCAATCTCATAGAGCGCGGTCCCGGGATATGGTGTCGCATTATTAAACCTCACCATATCCAATTTCAATGCCTTGCTCATTTTTATACAGCTAATTCTCTCTTCGTGAGTTTCACCCGGGATACCATACATAAATACAGCGCTGATATGAAACCCAATCTGCCTGGCTCCCTTGGCGGCTTCGACACATTGTTTAACAGTTTCACTTTTCTTAAGAACCTTCATCATTCTCTCAGATGCTGTTTCTAAACCCAAAGAAAGATTTTTAAAACCAGTGTTATATAAAGCTTCAAACAGTTTATAATCAAAGCTATCTGCTCTTGCCTGAAAAGAAAAAGTCATTTTTTTATCAAACCCTCTTTTTTTAAGTTCTTCCAGAAGAATATATATTCTCTCTTTATTAACCAGAAAATTATCATCAAGAAAAAGAATATGATTCTGGTGATATTTATTATGTAAGATGTCCAGTTCATTAACGACAGACTCAACCGATCTAAACCTGTATCTTTTTCCGGTTATAAGTCTGTTGCTGCAAAAAATACAGTCAAAAGGGCATCCCCGCGAGGTTACTATAGAACCAAGGTCATATCTTGCGGGATTAAAAAGATGGAATGGAAAGGGAGGTAATTCATTAAGATTTTCTATAAGAGGCGCATCTCTATTATGAATAACATAACCGTTTCGACTGTAAGAAAGCCCATCTAAATGGAAAAACTCCTTTCTCCCTTTTACAAGCCCATATAATTCAGGCAAAGTTTTCTCTCCTTCCCCCCTAATGACAACATCAATATGGTCGTAAGACAAAACTTCCTCCGGTACAGCCGTCGGGTGAATTCCCCCGAAACAAATCACAGAATCAGGATAAAGTTCTTTTACCTTCTTTGAAGTCAGCACAGCGGTTTTGAAGGCTGCCGTTAAAACACTAAATCCAAAAACATAAGGGGGTTCTGTCTCTTTTATATATTTTTCTATCAGCCCAAGAGTATTACTTTCGACATGCTCATCTATAAACCTGGCTTTAATTTTCTTGTTTTCGGTAACAGCCAGAAGAGATCCAATCCCTATCGGCAGATTAGTGCGTGAAAAGGGCTGAAATATCTTCAAAGTATCTTTTGGTGAGGAATTAATTAATATCATTTCTTTTTAATTTCTATTTATATCTCATGCTGACACCATCAAAATAGGCAGAAGTTCCCGCATCCGCGACACACATTATGTAAAGAGACTGGGTATCAACCGGAACTTTATAAGAGACACTGAGTTTTTCCCATTGTCCACTATTTTGGTAGAACACTCTATTATAAGGATCATCCCTGCCATTGATGGAAACAACATAAATATAAACTTTGTCAGGACTTTTATTTTCCGATTTAATCCACGCGTCAATAATTATATTTTTGTTTAAGAGAGTATATAATTCATCTCTGGGAACACAAAAAATTATATGGGTAGATTCAGTTTTATCTGCCTTCACTTCCACAGAAGACGTTCCGATTTTAACATTTTCTGCACCGGTTGCCCTTCGGATTCCCTTCTGTTTAGGAAAAACCCAGCCAACAGGAACAGAAAAATCTCCACTGCCCCACAATTCAAAACTGCCGTTTGTCTCAGGCCTCAGGATATTATTTATTATATGAGCATCATCTGCTTGAGCAATCTCACCTATAGCACACTTCCTGTTTTTTGACATAAACAGTACCATTACAATAATTAATCCTGTAAAAAGCCATATTAGTTTTTTTATTACAAGCCTATGCCGCTGCCCTGAAACTTTTTTCATTACTTCAGTACTTTCTGGCGACACAGAACAATATTTCTTATCCCAGTCTTCCTGAAAACATTTTTTGATTATCGCAGCCCAAGATTCAGTTTTATCTTTGTCTATATGGTATCTCACAGACCCTTCAAAAATACTTACAGCTCCTCTGACTAAAACCGCTAATCCAACTGACAGAAGAAGGACAAACACGGGGAAATAATTTGTTGTGTGAACATCCGCCGGAGGAAAGTACACACAAAGTATGCCAAGCATATAAAAGCCCTGAAATACAACTGTAATTAAAGGCCCAAAATTCTTTTTGCGGAAAAAGAACATTACAAAAAGGCTAAAAAGTACAAGCCACGGAAAAACGCGGGTGAGCTTAAGAATTTTAGGATCATACCTAACATACTTTTTATTGCTGTCCAATATTCCGAATTTTTTATCAGTATCCAAAATACCAAAAAAGGCAGGGCCCCCTATATAACGAACTCTGTCTTTTGGTGTCATTACTGTTCCAGAGCATAAATTGGTTTTTAAGTTACGCAAAAAAATATCCGGCCTCTCTTTAAATAAACACACTATCTCTTTCATTACAAATTTATCATATTCCTGAATTCCCACTTTATTAAGATCAGGCCCCCCCCTCTCCATCACCCAATCTATCGCAGTCAGATCAGCACTGTCTTTTATGCCAAATGGATTCGGGTAAGCGCCCAATCCCTGAATAACATTGTGCCATTTCCCTCTTACAGACAGGGTATATCGATCATAATATTTCTGTGTAATAAGTACCTGCGGTACCAGCAATATCCCCTGTCCCATCAACATGGCAAGGACCAATATCAGACTTCTTTTATAGTTTCGTTCACGAAAAAAAATAAGCGGGGACAAAAACAAAGGAAGAAAGAGAAAACTGAGACGAAGAGAAGTAGCAAATCCTATTACCACGCCGTATAAAAAAAACAATAAAAACAAAATTTTCAAGGAATTTGTTCTGCTTTCGGGTTTGTAGATTGTAGTCCAGAATAAAAGGCTGAAGGCTGAAAATGGAATAGGCCAGTAGTAGTAAGATACCCAGCTCATCATCATAATAGATGGCTTGAATAAGGCGTAAAGAACTGCCGCGAAACTACCGCCAAGAGGGCCCGCCATTGACCTGCCGGCAAAAAATAAAAGAATTATGACAAGAAGATCCAACATCATTTGATATCTAACAACCGTCATTGCCAGATTCTGTATACCCTTTGTACCCTCCTTAAATATCAGGCTTAAGATAAATTCCCAGCCTTTCTCGTTTTCAAAAGATGCGGTTGCAGGTTCTTCAGGATGATGGGTAAAAACATAATCAGCCGGATTTTCTTTTATTTTCAAGCCTTCTTCAAAGTTGTAACCTCCAGGCTCCGTCCAAAAATGTGAGGCCATCTCAACATAAAATTCAAAACCACCATTTATTCCGAAGTTTTTCTTAATATCAACAGCCCTATACCCCGCGCCTACAACCAGTGACATTAAAAGTATCAAAAAAATGAATGGTTTTACAAATCTGTGGCGGGTTTTCAGGAATCTTTCATATAAATTTACTGACATTTTACGTATCTTTGGCGTCATCTTAACTATCAAAATTGACTTTTTCCTTAATAATTATATAGGGTTTTTTTCGTACCTGAGAATGAATAGCTACTACATATTCACCTATCATTCCTGTAAAAAAGAGTTGAATACCTAAAAACAGCAGCATTAAAATAATAAAACCTGCGGCAACTGACATTTGAGCTTTATAAATACTTAATTTTAAAATAAGGTACATAAAACCCATCAAAAAACTCAAAACCGATAATCCGACACCAGCCAAAGTACATAATCTAACTGGAGCTATTGAACTACTTACGATACCGTTAATCGCAAAATCCAGCAGAAAAGCAAATGTACTTTTTGATTTTCCTTTAGGCCTTGTCCCTCTAACATACTCTACACCGATTTGATTAAACCCAACCGAAGCCATCAAGCCTCTTATATACGGCCTGTAATCTTCTATTTTAACCAGTTCATTAACTATTTTTCTATCCACTAACCGGAATCCTCCGGAATTTAACGGCGGTTTATCTTCCGATAAAGCGTTGATCAACCTGTAAAAAATTCTGCGGACAAGAGCCATCAAAAAATTTTCCCGGCTTTTATTTCTAACCCCGTATACCGCAGAATATCCATTCTCCCAGTGTTTTATAAAAGTTGGTATTAAATCCGCTGGATCCTTTAGATTTGCTTCATAACAAATAACAGCATCTCCGGCCGCATATTTATAACCTGTCATTAAGCTTCTCAGCACGCCAAAGTTTTTGGAAAACACTAATATTTTTACTCGTTTATCTTTTTCAGCTATCTTCCTTAAAATGGGAACTGTCGCGTCAGTACTGCAGTTATCCATAAATATATGTTCGTAATCGTACTTTTTTTCTAACCCTGCAAATACTCTTTTTATTTCATTATAAACCTTTGTAATTGTTTCTGATTCGTTTCGAACGCCTGTTATAACAGAAATCTTTTTCATAAAAATCCCTCATATTTCAATTCATACAGCCTTTAACATCTTTTCAAAAACCTTACTAATATATTCAAGCTGATTTTTGCATATCCCGGGATAAACTCCAATCCAGAAAAGACTATCCATTACTAAGTCGGTATTAAATAACTTTCCGGCAACCCTGTATTTTACATTCTGATAAGCAGGCTGTTTTGCCAGATTCCCCCCAAACAACATACGAGTCGCTATTTTATTATTTTCCAAATAATTCACAATGCCATCCCGTGTAAAAGGCGCATTTTCTTTTACTAATATGGGAAACCCGAACCAGCTAGGTTCAGAATTCTTCTCAGCATGCGGTAAAATAAAATGTTTTTTATGTTTTTCCAAAAGATTATATATAAAACTAAAATTTTTCCGGCGCAGGCTGATAAATTTAGTAAGTTTTTTTAATTGAGCACAACCAATAGCCGCCTGCATATCGGTTATTTTAAGGTTATACCCAATATGCGAATAAATATATTTATGGTCATACCCAAATGGTAATTTCCCTAACTGTTTTTCAAACCTCATGCCGCAGGTATTATCATCTCCCGGGCCACACCAGCAATCCCTGCCCCAATCCCTAAACGAGATAATAATACGTCTCAATAAGGGATCGCTGGTTAATACTGCTCCCCCCTCACCCATTGTTATGTGATGCGCGGGATAAAAACTACAGGTCGAAATATGGCCAAAACTGCCCGTATACCTGTTCTTATATCTTGACCCCAATGCGTCACAATTATCCTCAAGAAACCAGAGATTATGTTTTTTAACAATTTTAGAAATTTTTTCGATATTAACAGGGTTACCCAGCGTATGAGCAACAAAAATTGCTTTTGTCTTTTTAGAAACTGCTTTTTCTATTCTGGACGCATCAATATTATATGTCCCGGGTTCTATATCAACAAAAACAGGCACCAAATTATTCTGTATAATTGGATTCAATGTAGTGGGAAACCCACAGGCAGTAGTAATTACTTCATCACCAGGTTTTAATTGCCGTTTTTTCAACAGCGGAGAAGTTAAAGATGAAACAGCTAAGAGATTCGCGGAAGAGCCTGAGTTTGTAAGCAGGCAGTATTTTACACCTAAGAATTTTTCAAGGCTTTTTTCAAATTCTTGAGCATATCTACCTGACGTCAGCCAAAAATCCAGTGACGCGTCTACCAGATTTATTATTTCTTTTTCATCATAAACACGGCCCGCGTATATAACCGGTGTTTTACCTGGAATAAACTTTCTCTGCTTTTTCTCATAGCCATATAATCTTTTAATCTTATTATAAATTTCTTTTCTTATTTTTTTATCTGTTTTCATTTTTTCAACAGCAGCTATACAACTGGTCGTCCTGCCTCAACTTGCTTGACAACTTCATCAGCCATACGCAAAGCCTCTTTTTTTTCTTCCAATGTCATTCCTTCTTTCGCGTCAATTATTGGAATGCGCTGAAAACGTTTGAAATCGCTCATATACTCGTCATATGGATAAAGCAGTTTCGCGTCATTCTCTTCGATCCAGCTCATAATTTTAGTTTCTTCATACGGCATCAAATTAAAAAACCGGACTTCATAAACCCTATGGCGCAAAGCCAGCTCAAATGTTTTTTTAACATCCTCCATTTCTTCATAAGGAAATCCTATAATAAAAAACAATCTTACTAAAAAACCCATATCCACAGCCATTTTTACAACTCTGTCCACATCCTTAACGGTAATCCCTTTCTCAATAAACTTGAGAATCTTATCCGAACCGCTTTCTACTCCAAATGACAGATTTGAGACTCCTGTTTTTTTCAACTCTAAAAGCATATCTTCCGTCATATTCTGGATGCGAAGCCCGCCTATCAAAAACAATTTAAGATTATTCATTTTCTTTTTTTCTAAAAGCTCTGATATCTGAAAGAAACGTTTCTTATCAAGCCCAAAATTATCATCCAGTATATGTATAGACGTAAATCCGCGGTTATACCAGTATTCAATCTCATCAACAACATCCTGAGCTTCTCTCCCCCTCCATTTTTTGCCGAGTAAACTGCTTTGCTGGCAAAAAGCGCATTTGAAAGGGCATCCGCGCGAAGTAACTATGGATATACTTCCGGACTTATATCTATTCAACAAATCAAAACACTCATATTTAGGATATGGAAATTGATTAATATCCGCTAACTGAGGCGGGTTAGATTTTATTTTCCCGTTTTTATCGCGCCACATGAGGCCTGGAATATGTTCAGGCAATTCTCCCTTACAAAGAAGAGATAACGGGATTTCTCCTTCTTTTTCAATCGCGAAATCTATCGCTTCATTTTCAGACAGAATAGCAACCCTTCTGGTTGATATATGAGCGCCCCCCACTACAATCACAATATCCGGATAAATCTTCTTTGTCTTCTTTAGCAAATCCAATGACCTGGGATAACAAATTGAAGTAAGGCTAAAAGCTATTACATCCGGCTGAAAAACCGATACCTTGTTAAGAACATCTTCATGACTGTACCCTGTCCCGGTATCAATAACGTCATACGTAATATTTTCTTTCTCCAGATACTGAGCAAGATATCCAAGACCCGCCGGCGGAAAATTCAATTTCTCACCGTAACCGGACTCCTTATAATACAAATGTACAAGTAAAACTTTTTTAAAGCGCATACTATTTTATTTTCCCTGTTATATGTTTTTCCCGGATCCCCTGTTCTCGCGAAGGACAACATAAGGATTTGTTTTTCTTGTCCCTGCATCTTTGTTTTGGAAACCAAAACAGCAGGGATTATCTCTTTTCCCGGTTATAATAACTTTTTGTACAGCCCTGCATTTTCTTTAAACCACATCACGCTTTTCTCCAACCCCTGCTCCAGGCTATATTCCGGCCGCCAGTTTAACATTTTTTCCGCTTTTGAAATATCCGCTGCTAACATCTTTGACACTGCGCGGCCATCCAAAAAGCTATCCCATTGAGGGCTTACAGAATTACCGGACAATTGCAGAATTGTATTCACAACCTCACCTACTGAACATTGCCTACCGGAACCAATATTAAATATCTCTCCGCTAACCTTTTGTACATTCTTAGCAGCTTTAATATACGCATCCACAGCATCTTCTATAAATATAAAATCTCTCATCGAACCTGGAGAAGAAAGCCTGGGGTTTTCACCATTAAGGCAAGAGAGCATTACGGAAGGAATAAGCCTGGGAGGTTCTTCATAATATCCATAAGGCGTAAATAATCTCAAGGTTACAACAGGCCTATTTTCTCTCTTCCCTACTGCCTGACAATACAAAGTCGCGGCAGCCTTTGATACTCCATAATCACTTACTGGCTCCAGCATATCGCTTTCTTTTAATGGGCTGTTTTTTTTTCCATATTCAAAAACAGAACCTGTATTAACAAAAAGCTCAAAACCTACCTTTTTACATATGTTTATTAAGTTAATTGTACCTAATAAATTAGTTTCAATAATTTTATTAACATTTTTCTGGGAAGAATAGACCCCATAGGCCGCCATGTGAAATATTATTTCCGGTTTAACTAAAGTAACAGCTTTTTCCAGGAGATCGCAATCCAGCAAATCTACACAGTGTTCCTGAACATGATTCAGCACATTCTCTATTCGCCACTTATTTGCTGTTTTTATAGTCAATACATAAACTTCTGCATTTTCTTCCAGGCAACGGCGGAGAAGATTAGAACCAATAAAACCTGTGGCACCAGTAATTAATATCCTTTTTTTCTTTAGCACTTTAAATTAACTCTATACCATTCTAGTGTTTTCTTTAATCCCGTTTCCAGGGTATATTCCGGTTTCCATTTGAGAATTTCTTTTGATTTTTGAGACGATAAATACTGGTCTTTAATTTCACACTTCGCCTGGTTGGCAACTTTGTAATTAGCTTTTTTACCTGCTATACGATAAAGTTTTTTCACTAAATTCAAAACCGAAATCGGCTTGCTATAACTAAAGTTAAATGCTTCACCGGCTAATTTCAACCTTTGCGATTTTTCTGCCAGGATTAAATAACCATTTACGATATCCTCAACATATATATAATCACGGGTAAATTTACCGTCACTGCGTATAATCAGCCTCTTGTTTTGTATTATTGATTTTATCGTATCCGGAATAATTCTTGAAAAATTAAAATCTCCCTGTCCAAAGATATTGCCGCAGCGTGTTACTGATACCGGTATTCCATAAGTATGAAAATATGTATATGCTATTAAATCCGCACAGCTTTTGGAAGCATCATACGGATGTGCTCCCTGTAAAGGGGTATTTTCTTTATACGGCAGATGTATGTGGCTTCCGTAAGCTTTGTCACTGGAAGCAACAACAACGGCCTTTATTAAATCGCTGTTTCTTGATGCTTCAAGGATATTCCACGTTCCTTTAATATTTGTAGAAAAAGTTTTGAGGGGGTTTTGCAAGCAGTAACCAACAAGTGATTTTGCCGCAAGATGAAAGATAAAACCTATTTTATTCGCTTTAATTATATCATTCAGCAGAGAAAGGTTTTCAACACTTCCTTTAATTATTTTAACTTTATTCAAATCCTTTTCCGTCAAGATTGTTTGTTTTCTATGTATCAAAACATCTAAACCGAATACCCGTGCGTCAAGGCCTAATAACTTCTTAGTAAGATTCGACCCCAAGAACCCTTCATATCCCGTTACTAAAACTCTTTTATTTTTCCAAAATTTACTTTGCATATTTACCAAACTTTCCACGGAACGTGAGCGGATATCCATAAACTATTTAATAAGTCCAATTCTCTATAAGTATCCACACACTGCCAAAAATCATCGTGAACATAAGCGGTTAACTGCTCTTCTGATGTAAGTCTCTCCAGAGGTTCTCTCTCCAGGATGCAATCATCTTCTTCTTTTAAATATTTTAAAAAGGCTTTATTAAACACAAAAAATCCGCCATTAATCAACCCTTCTCCCACCTGCGCTTTTTCATGGAATTTCTTCACCACATCGTTTTTTATAATAAGGTCACCGAATCTCGAGGAAGGATGGACACCTGTTACTGTCCCTATCTTTCCATGAGATTCATGAAATTTTACCAGCTTTTTTATGTTTATATTGCCTACCCCATCACCATAAGTCACCATAAATGAATCCCCGTCAATATATTCTGCCACCCTTTTTATTCTGGTACCGGTCTGGGCATCTTCTCCCGTATCTACAAGGGTAACATTCCAGTTTTCTTCCTCGTGATTACCGTGAAATTGAATTTTGTTATGAACACCCAACTGAATTGTGCAATTATTATTCATCACCTCATAATTCAGAAAATATTCCTTTATCATATTTCCTTTATATCCAAGGCTAAGGATAAAGTCTTTATAACCATAATGAGCATAGATTTTCATTATATGCCAGAGAAGCGGCCTGTTTCCAACCCAAACCAATGGTTTGGGCCGGACATCGGTTTCTTCCCTAAGCCTTGTACCCTTTCCACCGCATAAAATAACCACCTTCATAATTACCCCATAACTGTTTCTGTTATAATTAGTTAGCGTTCAAAAACTTAATTATATAATCTATAATCACAATGCTTCCACACTGATCAGCATTATATCATTTGTAAGAATTCAATTAAGCAAAAAATTAAGCTGTTTTTTATTATATAAGCTTTGTAAATACCTGTCTTTTGGCAATTCGGGAAACCAATGATTTTAGAACAAATAACGACTTCCCCGCAATAATTGCCATAGATAAAGCAATCAAAAGTATCCAGCTGGGTATATAGCCTGACATAAAGTAAAGATAGTTAGGGAAATACAGACAAACGACAAGGACTAAATATATATTCTGAGCTATTACGACAAGAAACATTCTGAATTGTTCCTTTGAGCTGAAAAACACAACAATTAACGCTAATAATATCGCCCATAAAAAATATTTATCAATAAGCGGAACACTGTTTAGCGAAGATGGAGAAGTATCTTTCATGTCTTCAAGGCTTGGAACTTCTTTAAAAGGTATATCTATCGCATAGAAAATCGTAGGATTAATTTTCCCAGCGCTTTTTATATTTTCAATTGCATTACCAATAAACAGCCCTGGATTTTCTTTTATAACCTTACTCGCCTGCCTTGTACATGCCTGATTATAAGCATCAAAACCATCTTCGTTAATATCTACTCCCTGAGTTCTTTTTATATAGTCAAATACTGCATAATCACCACTATTCTCTATCCCAAAAGGATTTTTGCGTATTCCAACTCCCATAAAAACAGCGTGCCAGGTTTCCCTGGCGCTCATTGTCCACCTTCCAAACTGCAGTCTATTTACAAACACCTGCGGTATCAATAATAGGAACTGCCCACTGAGCATTACTATTAATAAAATTATAGATATCTTTATTTTTCTTTCCTTATAAAAAATAAACGGCGATAAAAAGAGCGGCAAAAACAATAAAATCATTCTTGTTGCCGTTGCAAACCCCATTATCATTCCGTAAATGAAGAATAATACCATTTTCTTTTTTAAATTATTTTCCTTCTTCCCCATGTCATATAAAACCACCCAGAAAAACAAACTAAAAACCGAAAACGGGATAGCCCAGTAATAATAGGTTATATAACACATCATATGAACTGCCGGCAGGAATATGGCATACAACAAAGCAGATAATACAGCACCTAAAAATCCCGCTATTTTCTTACCAATAAAAAACATCATCACGATCAGGATCATCTCCATTATAAAACGAAAATGCACAACTCTTTTTGCCATATTCTGGGAACCCTTGATGCCGTCAGGCAAAACATAGCGTAGTATAAGTGCCCAGCCCAGTTCACTTCTGGATTTGCGCATTGAGTCTTTTTCTGATTTTCTTATCCCTGGATGATTCCTGACAAAAACAAAATCCTCAGCACCGGTGGTATATCTATCATACTCATTTAAAGGAAACGAATCGTATATAGAATGCTCTTCGTTAACCGCATTATACAGGTTATACGCGGCTGGATTTACAAAAAGATAAGAAGCCATGCTGACACTTGCTTCAAAACGGTTCCTTATCCTGACATTCTTGTCTATTGAAATGCCGCGGTAATACGCGCCTACGCAAAGGATAAATATTAAAGCTCCCGCATAAACAAAATTTCGGACACTTTTTGACAATTTGAAATATTCAAAAAAATGTTTTAGGTTCAACGTATTCTCCAATAATTATTTTTTTAACCCATCCAGAAACATACATAAATCTGGCGATGGGATACCCGGTAAAAAAACTTTCCGCGTGGTATATAATTCAATGGCTTTGAATAAACCAATAACATAGTAATGTTAATGATTTCGCGGCTTAAATAATTATTAATCTTTTAATTTCTTTAAAAACAAAGATTTTAACCAGTAAAAAACCCCGAAAACGCCTATTATCTCTACCGTAAAAATAAACGGGATAAGAACATAAATAAATCTGGCTGCAGGATATGCCATTACAGAAACAGCTAATAAATGAACCCACAAAATCACAAGGGTGCACAATAAAAGGAAAGAATTGCCTTTATTATCCTTCAAGAACCTTCTCCATCCCAATCTCAAGATTAAGAACGATCCAATAATAAGAAATGGAAATAGGATCTTGCGTGTAGTATACAATTCAACAGCTTTGAAAAAGGCAGCAATAATCTTATACCGGGGCTTATTGTTCTCATATAAGACAAGCATCCTGGGAGTTGTATAATAAACCCAATTTTGGGAAATCCAATAATTATTCCCGTCATATAAAATAGGTGATATATTTTCCACATTATGAATAAGATTATATCCAACATTCATTAACACAGACTGCAGATAACAAAATGTATTATACCTGGCTATATCCAAAAAAATCTGGTCATCTGATTCTATTTTTACGAATTTACCCGGTTCTTCATCGGATACCCACTGATTATATCTGGCTTTTTCTTCATCCGTAGCGAACCAAACCAGCTGCCACGTCGAACACGGTGCATCACAGGGAGCAAATCTTTCTTTTTCAAGATGGGTCAGTCTTTTCTGCATATTTTTAATAAATTCCGGAAAGGTTGGGCTGTCATAAAAATAGCATTTTGATTTGAGACCGTGCATTGCTATTCCAAAACGCCCTTTATTTATGTTAACCGCATACTTATAACTCAAATTATTAGAAGCAAAAAAGATAATCAGGATTAGAGGCAGAAAAAATAAAAAAACTGCTTTCCATATTTTTTGTTCTCTGAATAAATTATGCAAAAATAAAACACCGCATAACAAAGCATAGATTAATATTGTTTCAGGACGAAATTGATATACCACAATAAACAATACACCTGATAAAACACAAAGTAGAGCGCTCCCCCGTCTCACAGCTTTAATAAATACAGCAAACGCACTCAGCAGAAAAAACAAAGTCAATGACTCTCTCAAAATTGTATTATCCACGGCAAGAGCTGTCGGATTCAGAAAAGAAAGAAGTGTTACCACATATGCCAGCTTAAGGTTTATTTTTGAAAAAATAGAAAAACAAATTAAGGCTGAAAGAATACCGATAATATTCTGCAGAACAATCGGAGCGATAATATGGTCTACAATAATTGTATAACCGAAAGCTTTATATTCACCCAGTGAGCCTACGATGTTTCCAAACAATATATGGTTAACAGCAAGCCACGCGGAATAAAATTTACTTTTCATGGGATCATTCAGTAGAATAGCAGGATTATCTAATATTCTCCGCGTGTCAGATAAAAATCCCGCGCCATCCGGCCACACCCACATGTACTGTGTCACAGTCGGAGTTATATAAAACGCAAAAAGCTTATATAAAATAAAAATCAGCAATATCAGATAAAAATGATACCTTTTGATCTTTACCGTTTCCTGAGTTAAAAATTCTGTGGAAGAGGTACCGTTAGAAATTACAAGGATAGCCGCTATTAATCCCACTGCTGCCAAAATACAGAACGCGAACCAATTTACCATCGGAGTAATATTTCCACCAAGTATTTTAATTTCGCCAAGATTATCGACAGAAACAACATAAGCCGCCATTAAAACAAGTAATATAATTACAGAAACTATTTTTTTCAGAAGTAACCCCCTTATACAAAAACTCTTATTCTGATCTGCTGAACCCGCCAAAACCCAATATAGTTAACAAACCTTTAAATTTCATTTTAAAATGGGAAAAACTTCTCAACTTCATTATATTTTTTATAATGCTGCCAGGTCGCAAATAAAACCTGCGATAGCAAATTTTCAACAAAGCACTTAATTCTTTCCGGCTCATATATTCCTCCCAAATGGGAATATACGCGTTCGGTGCAGGATTAAGGACATATTCATTCCAAAAATTATCCGGTAAAACTTTTTTCTTCACGCCTTCATCAAATATTTCTGTTCCGGCATACGGAATAAGTATATTGAATTGAGCATAATCGGAACCGCTTTTTATGGCAAAATCCAGCAAATCAAGCACATCATTCCAGTTTTTATGTGTGGGCAATCCGATAATCCAGTTAGTGCTTGTTTCAAGCCCTAATTTTTTGCAGATAGCAATACCATCTATTACCTGCTTTGTAGTAATTTTCTTTTTAATGGCTTTTAAATCTTCATCCCTCGCGGCTTCAACACCAAACAGAATTTGCCTGCACCCTGCCTCTTTCGCCTTATGTACCATCTCCTCCGTAACCTGATCCACCCTGCCTCGAAAAGACCAGACTACATCAGGATATTCCGCGATAATAGCATCGCTTATTTCAATAACGCGTTTTGGGGTAAGGTTAAACATATCATCAAAAAACACAAATTCTTTTATTCCGCGTTTATAAAAGAAATCCATTTCAGATATTATTCTGTCATTGCTATAAGATCTGTAAGTACGATAAGGGCGGTTACAATAGGTACATTCATAAGGGCAACCTCTGGAAGAAGCAATTACCCCAACAGTATTACCAGTACCTATAGCGCTTTTATATCTGTCTAATGGCAGAAGATCAAAGGCAGGAGATGGAAGTAAATTTATATCATCAATGTAACCCTTTTTTTCTGTCTTGTGAACAACACGGCCGTCAGCCCGAAAACTAATTCCATCCAGAACCGACACGTTTTTATCTTTTTCAAGAATATCAAGAAGTTTAGAAAAAATAATTTCCCCTTCCCCATGAATAAGGAAATCTATTTCTTTATGACTCATTGTTTCAACAGAATATGATGTTACATGAGCTCCCCCTAGACACACATAACAATCAGGAACATTCTTTTTCACTATGCGGGAAACATGCAAAACGTCGTAAAAAGTCGGGGTAAACGCCGTAATAGCTACCATCTCAGGTTTATAGGCTTTAACCCTTTTTTCGATTTCATCGTAGTCAAGCTGTTCAGCGAGGCTATCCAGGATATGCACTTCATGCGAAGAATTTTTCACAAGATAACCGGCTAAATAACTTAATCCAATCGGAGGAAAAGCTCCTATATCCTCCGCGGTAGTATCCCAATCTGATGTAGTCACTGCCGCATACTTTGACGGAGCATTAATTAACAATACTTTCATTTTATATTATTATCTTTCTTTAGTTTTAACCGCTCTTATCACAAGCTGTCCCCCAAAACTGCTTACTACCGGAATATGATTAAAAATCCAATCTGTAAGAAACAACATTTTCCTGGCCAGGTTATAACTCATAAGATTACACAAATGCGGAGGAAGAAAAGTACTTGTGCGTACTTTGGGGGACATCCCGCTACTCTCTATAAAAGTTTTCATCTCTTTTAGCTTGAACACAGGATGACTTCCTGCCTCTTCATTCCACAACTTCCAAAATTTCATTAACATTTCAAAAATAGGGCGAAGAGGTGACGCGTTATTCTCAAGGGCACAAAATATTCCTCCGTTTTTCAAAAGCTTTTCTGTACTTTTTATTATTGTTCCCGGATTGTTAACGTGATGCAAAAGTCCAAAAGAAATTACCGCTGAAAACAAATCCGGTTTTAACGGAAGATTCTCAGCATCCGCTAAAAAATATGTAATATTATGTACCCTGGCTTCAGCACTTTTTGCTACAGCTTTTCTAAGCATGCCAATAGAAAGGTCTGTAGCAATAACACGCTTTCCGCCCTTAACCAGAGGAATAGCGCATCTGCCGGTACCACAACCCACATCCAGGATCGTGCCATCTTCCGGCAGACCGGCAGACCATTCCTTAAGAATGTTATAATCACTCGCCCTCCAAAAATTAGAATCACTAACCAGATCATCGTAAGACTTGGAATCTTCGTTGTAAAAATCTAATTGCTTAAACTTCTCGGAACTGGTTTCTTTCCGTAAAAGTTTATACTTATCAAAGTCAAATTCTTTACTCCATTTCTGAAAGAATTTCAGGGTATCAAAATGTTTGCAATAATCAATATCCGAAAGAAGGGCAATGTTCTCTGACACCGGATATAGAGTTTTGCATGACGGACAAAAAAGCACGCCTTCTTTCACATTATCTGTGTCACCTTCATTTATTTCAAAAACCTTTAACGACAGATCCGACTTACATGAAAGACAGCAAAAAAAAGACAGGTCATTTTTGTTCAAAGCCAGCCTCCGGTTTTACCTTATTACAATAAGTATCTATAAGAAATAACGGCCTTTTCCGAGTTTCTTCTAAATTTCTCCAGATGTACTCTCCCATCATACCCAAGCCTAAAAACAGTATCCCAAACATGAATAAAGTGATTACCATAAGCGAAGCCCATCCGGCCACCCCTTCTATCCATCCCGCAAAATACGCAGCAATTATGTAAACAATACCGATACTGCTTATCCCGGAAAGTAAAATTCCAATCACAGAGAAAATCCGGATTGGAAATTGAGAAAAAGCCATAATAGAGTCAAGGAAATAATTAATCTTTTTATATAGCGTCCATCGTGACTTTCCATGTTTTCTTTCCACCCGTGTATACAAAACCTCTGCCCTGCTAAAACCCATCCAAAGTATCAAACCCATAAGGGTTGTATTTTTTTCCCGGATCGAAGTCAAAACATTAATAACCTGTCTATCTATAAGAACATAATCAAACCCATTTTTAGGCATGTCATCTGTTACAAGTAAACGGAATAACTTATAAAATATCCGAGCGAACAGGACTTTAAAAAAGCCTTCCTTCCGTTCCTCCCGCACAGCCATGACAACCTTGTTGCCTTCCTTCCATTTTTTGTACATTGAACCGATTAATCCCGGGGGATCCTGAAGGTCTGCTGATATTATAACAGCACAATTGCCTGCGCAATGAGTCAACCCCGCAAGACAGGCTACAAAGGATCCAAAATTACGGGAAAGTTTGATACCTGTAACCCGTTTATCTTTTGAAGCCATACTGCGAATAATTTCAAAGGAATCATCTCCGGAACCATCATCTACAAAAACTATTTCCATTTCTCCTAAAACATTCAGTTCCGGAACACTGCACAATTTAGCATACAGTTCCTGCAGGCTTTCACTGTTATAATAAACCGGTACAATAACTGAAACTTTATCTTTTTTCATTTATACACTCAATTCTTTTTAAATTCATGGATTTTACAACAAATATATTTCACATCATCCTCGGACAATCCCGGATAAATCGGCAAACTTAATATTTCCTCCACTAATCGTTCCGTCACGGGGAAATCGCCTTTTTTACACTGCAGTTCACTATAAGCCTGCTGCAGATGCACAGGGACCGGATAATGAATTAATGTATCTATACCGCTCTTTCTCAAATGCTTCTGTAAGGCTTCTCTATTTTCCACCCTGGCCACATAAAGATGAAAAACATGAGAATACCCATATTTTTCGGCAGGCGCAATGCAAACATCACCCAGTAAATCATTATACAAACGAGCAATCTTTTTCCTATTTTTATTCCACTCATTAAGATGCTTAAGCTTGACTCTTAATATTGCCGCCTGTATTTCGTCTAACCGGCTGTTAATCCCTTTTATTGGATTATGATATCTTTTTTCCTGCCCGTAGTTTCTTAACATAGACAACCGGCCATATATTGTTTTACTGTTCGTGGTAATAGCACCTCCATCACCGAAACAACCTAAATTTTTAGTAGGATAAAAACTAAAACACCCAAGATCTCCTATAGAACCTGCTTTTTGCCCCTTACAATCCGCACCGTGTGCCTGGCACGCGTCTTCAATAACTTTAATGTTATTCCGCCTGGCTATATCCACTATTTCATTCATATCCGCCATCTGGCCATAAAGATGCACAGGTATAATAGCCTTTGTTTTCCTGGTAATCGCAGATTCAATCTTTTTGGTATCCATCAAGAAATAATCATCAACATCAACAAACACCGGAGTTGCTCCAACCATGGAAATAGCAGAAACTGTGGGTACCGCAGTATTGGATACCGTTATTACTTCATCCCCGCTTCCAATATCCAAAGACATTAAAGACAGCGCTATTGCCTCGGTACCGGAAGCACACCCAACAGCATATTCAGTCCCGCAATAACCCGCAAATTCTTTTTCAAAGCCCTCAAGTTCTTTCCCAAGGATGTACCATCCGCTCTTTACAACACGGTCAATGGCCGGACTAATCTCATCCTTAATACTCCGATAGTGCTCAACCAACCCTGAAAAAGATATCGAAGAACTCTGGCGTGTCATACTTTTGAAACAACCCCTTCTTTACATACATAAGATAAGGCGCATGAACATTTCAAAACCTTATCGCTTTTGAAATTAAGTTTCTCTTTACATTTACAAATATAACCGCGGTGCCTTGCCGGATTTCCATATACTAATTCGTAATCTTTTATATCTTTCGTAACTACAGAGCCTCCTCCAATCATGGCATACCGCCCAATAGTAACCCCGGCTATCAACACACTGCCGGCTCCTATGCTTGCGCCTTCTTTTAGAAAAGTTTTCGGATAGTTTTTTTCATAAACTTTGCTTCTGGGATATATATCGTTTGTAAATGTAACATTGGGACCTAAAAAAACATTGTTTTCCACCCTTATTCCATTCCAAATGTATACTCCCGACTTTACGGTTACATTATTTCCGAGTTTTACATCACTTTCTATAAAGCAATATTCACAAATATTGCAATTACTTCCGATACTGGCTCCTTTCAGTATATGAACAAATGCCCATATTCGTGTATGTTCACCAATATCCTCTGTTTCCACAATTGCATTAGGATAGATATATATAGATTTATCTGTCATTGCACTCTACCAATAATGTTTTTTATTCGGTCTGTAATAATCAATGGTTTTCTTTAATCCTTCTTCCAGGCTTGTTTTGGGCTGCCAGCCCACAATATTTTTAATTTTAGTTATATCCGAATAAA
>CBDURG010000019.1:0-21550 GCA_965369805.1 uncultured bacterium | reverse complement strand
ACTAGAAAGGATAGATTTGTCAAGAGTATAATTGTGCCTTAAAAATTTATACTAAAGGTTGATTATCTATATTATCTTCTTCGCTTGTATCAGGATTATCACGCAGATATTCTACTCCATCTCTTGTATATACATGATAATCTGGTAATTCACCTCTTTTGCACATAGCCACAGCGTCTTCTCTCGTAACAATCCTCCCATCACTTAATCTGTAATGAGTATTTGCACCATTTTCGTCTTCTCTTCTTCCTGTTATTCTTAATGCCATTTTCTCCCCCTTTTAGATTTATTTGAACAAAATAACAAAAATTATATTAACGGTTGACTGTCTATGTTATCGCTTTCGCTTGTGTCAGGATTATCGCGTAAATAGTTAACACCATTTACCTTAACTGTATGATATCCTGGCAATTTACCGTTTTTCACCATCTTCACACCCTCGGCTCTTGTAACAATTTTAGTCTTTCCTATTTTGTAGTGCGTATTACCACCTGTTTCATTTTCTCTTCTTCCAGTTATTCTTGGTGCCATTTTTTTACCCCCTTTGTGTTTTGTGAATAGTTTTCAATTTATAAAGTCATTGCTCATATTTTATAAACATCACTCCAATTTATCAAGAACTATAATCACCATAACTTCTCTTGCGTCAAATCTTCGTCACCCTCTCTCTCAGCCTTCTTAAAAGTAGCGTGCACAGGAGGCATTTCAACTTGTGCTCCTTTCAATAATTTCAAGCTATCACTATACATCTGCATCCCTGTTTAGAAGTACATTTTTCATATGGCAATTCCGGAACTTCATTCAATTTAAACTTTTTGCCATTAATTTTTTTGCAAGCTTCACAACTCATACTGTCAGTTGCTCCTATTATTTCCACTTTTTTAACACTTGACCCGTGACATTTACCAATCTCCATAAGATATCTTGCATGAGACAAAAACATTCTAGCTACACAATCATTATTTATTATCAAATTAGTATTTAAACTATCAGACAACCATCTTCTAGCTCCACCAGCACCCCATAAATACATCATTGAGGATGCTAACCGCAATGCTTCAGCTTGTTCTTTTTCTATGGACATTAATATCTTTGGCGTTTTGTTAAATATAAGTTTCAGCATCTTAACATCATAACCAATATCATGTTCTTTCCAATCAACATTAAATCCCCTGGGAAAAAGTTGTTTTGATTCAAAACCAGCAACTAGTGAAGATGCTTTTAAAAAATCGCGGTTTTTTAAAGCATGTTTTACATTATTTTCAACTTCAATTCTATAAATCTTTTCTTTTGCTAAATAATTTTCCGCAACAATTCGTCCCTTGTCAGAACAATGGAAAAGGACAAGGTCTTGTGTAACTCTAATCATTTCTTCTTTATTAAACTCAATTAACCTATTGATTAATTTATCCTTATTCCCAGAAGCCTCAAGGCCGCATTTTTTTAACATTTTCTTCAATTCAGATACTTTAAATTTGCGGCTAATGAGTTCTGGAAGAGAAACACTTTCTACCATTTTTTTCTTTAAAAAGCGTTTTATAGCTTTTTTAGGTGTTTCTTTAAGAGTGTATTCTAATTCTTTATAATTTGAAAAATGATCCGGTGATTTGGGCTTTAAGAATTTACTCAATAAAAATAAATGTGCTGGTGACTTTTTCCAGCCAAATCCGAACAATAATCCTAACATAATATTAACTTCCCATTATTTTTATGCTCTCTTTATAAGAAAATAACCCTTGCCCTTTTTCCTCCATGTACCAACAAATCTCTCAATCATCATCTTCCAAATCAACTCTAAACTCCGCATATACAGGATAATGATCAGAAACCTTTTTAACAAAACCAATATCTGTTATCCCATACTCATTATCCCACCTGAATACTCCTGATGTGCCTGTATATTCAACGCTTGAAGTGGTATCACACGTCATCATTCTATCATAGGTATTGTCCGAAACAGCCACAGTAGTATCTTTGTCATTACCAATCAACTGAACCCACAACGGCAATATTACTACTAAGTTATCCTCATTAAAATAAGAGCCATCTGCATTCATATCCCCTACCACTATAATATCTTTCTCAGCAGAACTATCATAAATATCATTTATCACAACTGCTAAATGTTTCAGCTCATTTGAAACATCTCCAGGTTTGATGTGGTTGTTGACAATTTTAAAGTCAAAATTTCCGCTTTTAAAGTAGGAAACAAAAGGTTCTCTTTCAAAAACATCATCAGGATCATCAACAACATAGGTGCTATCTGGAATTAACGTAACTGTTTTTGGATTATAAACAAAAGCATACTGTTCTTTGCTTGATGTTCTTCCAAGCCTTTCACTTATCACATAATCATATTTTGTGTCTTCATCATTCACAAGGTTAAGCAATGCGGGAATTACATTCTGCTCTTTACTTCTTATCTCCTGAATTGCCACAACATCATATTTTTTGATTATTTTAGCAATTATATCCATGACTTCTGGCTTTTTTATCTTGGACTGGCCAAAAACCTGTATATTGAATGAAGCTATGGAAATAACCTGAGGTTTTATATCAGTGTCTTCAGAACTGCAAGGATTATACAACTCAAGATTTGCTAAATCATATTTGTTTGGCTCAAGAAAAATCTTTCCGTCTACATAGGACGTACAACTATAGTCAAAAAGAATGGTCTTACCCGATTTAGGCTCTGTAACAATTGACAAATAATAATAGCCCTTTGACTGTATTTGTATTTTGTATTTTTTCAACTCTGTATAATAGTCTGGAGGGATTTTATCATTAACCAAGATCATAAAATCTTCTCCTGAAAAATCATTGGGTATCTGGTCGCCATACTCACCAATGACTTTATCAACAGAATAAGTAATAGCTGACATTAGTAAACCATAATCTTTTTCTGGACATTCCTGAATCTTTCCACATGAAGTAAATGAGATTACAATAATGATTAAAAAAACTATCATGATATGTTTTCTTTTCATTGCTTATGCCACCCAATATGTTTTTTCATTGTTTGGTGAGTCCATATCAATGCCAGTATCTAGGTTCCAGTTTTTGACAACTTGAGAAACATCCACCCCTGATGTTAAACCCTCATATAGCTTAACCCATGCGTCAGTTACATTGGTTACCGATTTTTCAAAGCCCTCCTTTTTGAATTCACCTGTAGAGCTAGAGGGAAGTTTTGCTTTTGCATAATACTTATCATATCTTTTTGGATACTCTGACCGAACGACCTTACAAGGTGAGTAAAGAAACTCCCCCCCGATTCCTGCATGTCTAAAAAAGGCAACTGTATTTGAACCTCCCTCTGCAACGTCAATTGCTTTTGTATAAGTGTTAAACCACAATGAAGGGTTTGGTTCCTCATCTATATCTGAATAGTTTCTGATGATATTATTTTTCCAGAAATTCATTAAATCGCTAAATGAATCTGATTTTTTGCAGGATTTGAGAATAGATGAAAATTCAGCATAAGTGATATCATTCCTTTTATAGTCATAAAAGATTAACGAGTCCTGTGTCATTTCACAAATACGATGTTCTTCTGAATTTTCTTCATAAGGTCCGACTATAGCTTCAACAATAGGATGTATCGTAGCATCTGCTACAAGATGAGACGCATAACCCATAAGCCAGACAAATTTAATTTCATCTGCTGTTTTTTTGCTAACCCAATTTTCTTTAAGTGCATTATGACCTGTTATACAAATACTGTTTGTTTGATCATAATGCATAACGTCTGCCCAGTTAACCTTCCCTGTTTTAAAGCTTAAATATGGCAGGTCAGGACTAACAGCCCCCAAGTACATAAATTCAGAATGTTTATTAAGTAGTCTCCATAATTCTGACCCGAGTTTTGACCGTTTGTTTTTTGCTTGTTCGCTGATTATGAAATGAGTGAATGCACCAGCCATTACAGAACACCTCCTATAGCTGTAAAATTAAATGTACTTCCTTTTAAACCCAGCAAATCAGATAAATCTTTTAGGATTACTGCTTCGTCCCCACCCTCTAAAATTTCATCTTTATCCATATTTACAAAACCTTATAAACCTTTTGCTCTTGGATTAAGTTTTCTATATATGTAGCCATAATTATGATCATCTTCTAATTCTATCCCACATAAAATCCTTATTATTGGTAAAAAGAGCCTTGGATCCTGAGTTATGCCATTTTTACCTGAATGCTCAGCACTAGACGTCTGGATTATTTTTACCTTCTCTTCATAAATATCTTCGGGTATACCACCTTCATCTAGCTTAGGGCTTCCCTTAACAGTACTGTCTCGCAAACCCATAAAAACAAAGAATTTGTCTATTCCACTTAAGAGATTTAAACGATTTTCAATTGAATTAATAGTTTTTATCGGTTTACTGTTGGAAAACAGATTGCGACCTTGCACTATCTGATGCTTTTTGAAGTTAGCAAATTTCTCAGCTATTTTCTGAATAAATTTAAAACGCAATAATCCCGCTTCAACAGTACCATTATTAGGAGTGCCAACAGTGATAACGTTTTTTATATTTAAAGTGGGTTTTTCATTATCCAAAATAGCAGACCTTATGTCTAAGCCACCCATACTATGTCCAACCAAATTAATTGGATCACCTTGTGCTAAATCTACTAATTCCTTTTTAAGATATTTTCCTAACTCAAGAAAACTAGCTGAGTTTTCGCTTTCCTCTTCTGCAAAAATAACGTAATGGGCTTGCTCTTTATTTTCAATGATTTCATCAACCCAGTACTTTGCAGGACGATAATATTTCTTGTATCTTTTAGGTATGTTTTTATATGGTTTCATCCATGCAGAACAATCTTCACCTGCCAATTCAGGAACGAAAAAAGCAGGATATTGCAATTTTAACTTGTTTTTCTTATAACTTTCAAGCTCTGCAAAACACTTTTCAAGCTTTTCTAACTTCTGCCTCCTTAATTCTTCAACAGGATCTGACGACCTCTTCCTAACCATAATCCACCCCTATTTATTATGATATAATCCCTGATCTTGAATAACAAGCATGCAAATAACTCATCAACATTCTATATTTTGTCTAATATGGATTCGTGTAGTCCGTGTCCAACATACTGCCATTTCAATAATCCGATATCTGTTCTTCCTTTTATTGATTCAGCAGCCCTGACAAGGAAACAATGCGGTGGAATAAAAGCTCCCACACCGTTCTCTCTTGGGCTTGTCATTGTTTTTGTTTTCTCAAGTATAGGCGAAATTGCTTCCCTGAATTTATTGTAATTTTCGTATTTTTTTCCGACACAGCTTACTATTTGCTCGTATAATTTTGTTACTTGTGTTCTTTTTTCGTTATCAGGGGAAAGTTTGTCTATTCCTAGTGCAGTAAAAACAGCAGGTTGGCATTTTTTCAATATTCCTGCCTGAATAATCGCCACATCTTCTCCTAATTCTTCTCTAGGAATTGAAAATTGTATGTATTTTTCTATTATGTTTGCAACAGTAAACGGTTTAACAGCAAGGTTCTTATCAAATGGCGCAGAAGAAAATACCCTTGCATCAGTATTAATAACATCTGTAATTGGCTGCAAATCGTCCGGAGCAACACACATAGATACTAACTTAATATAAGTGTTCTCGTTTTGGCTGACAAAATCTTTCGTAACCAGTGCATCTTTTAATAAGTCGTATCGTTCTTGTCCAATAAATTTATTATTTAGAGGATAATGTATCCCCAGGTTTAATGAAATATGCGCTAACTCTGCGCAATAGACCTGATTTTCCGGCTGAGAAAACCAGTCAACAGCTTCCTGATTTCCTAATAACGCATCTATTAGCTTATCTCCTAACTGTTTTACTTGTTCAACACTACATGTCGCAAGAGGGTCTCCACCATTATAGTCATCAGGAAACACTGTAAATGTATTGGCTATAGCCAGCCATGTTCTTATGTTATTAACATAATCTCTCACTTTCTCTTTTGATACCCCCTCTGGAAAAATTGGCTTAATAAATATCATGGGATAATCCTTAGGACCAAATAGTCCGTTCTGATAATCCTGTGGATTATTTAATGTAATAACTCCATCCTTCCCTTTAGAAGTAACTCCTACCGCAATTTGTATATGGGTACACTGTAATTTCATTTGTTCTTTTTCGTCTTCGTCAGGCACAGGAGAATGATGTTTAATAGAAATAGCAATTTCATCTGGTCTAATAAACCTTGCGATATCTTCCTGCAAAAACTTATCGGCATCATTATAAGCAATTAACTTTATATCTTTTTCCGCTTGTCCTAACATGTGTGTTGGAGAACTAATCACTTCATCCCCTGCAAGTCCTATTTCAGAAGAAAAAATATCAATGAGTTCTGTATAACCAGATTCCCACGAAGCATTAGCCCTTTCAAAATTGATTGAATAATTTGATGCTGGAACATAATTATAATCAATAATTCTATCACCCTGTGATTGAGAAATATCAAGTTCGGAATCGTTAGAATGTTCACCTCTAATAGCATTTCTTCTTTTCATTTTTAATCCTTCTAATTATAGATCGTTTTTATACTAAACACAGACTAAATTTCTGCCACATTTCCCTCATTCCATATTCTTTCTGCTCTTAATAAATTTTCTAAGTCTTTGGGATAAACTCGCCAATGCTTTATTTTAGTAGCTTTGAGCTTTTTTGTTTGGATTAGGTCGCGTATCCAGTCTTCGGTAACACCGAGTTTTTTGGCTACTTGTCGTACTGTTAGGTATTTGTTTATGTCTTCCATCTCCGCCTTATCCTGCTTCATAATTGTTTTTTGTGATTTTCTATGCCTACCTATTACTTATTATTGTATGTTGTAAAAAATTGTTGTCAATGCTATTCGGTTTATTGCTCCAATTCTCTCGCATATACTGTCTTTATTGTCTTTAAAATCATCCGTCGTAACCTGTACTTATTGGCTGTTGTGATGATATTCTGCTTGCATGGAAAAAAAGGAAAAGGGTTCCTAGTTTAAGGAATTTAAGAAAACTGCATGAGATTATGGAGATACCTGAGATGTTTTTGAGGTAGGGGATTATGCAAGCTGTTTAAGTTTTAAAGAGATTTATTTGTTATACGTTGATCAAAGCACACTGTAAATATAATGAAATGGCTCAGGTTCTTGCATACCTGCCCAATTGCCATAAGCTACAGAATCAGCCCATATTCTATGAAATTCATTATGGTATTGCTCTTCTTCAAGTGCTACACCCCAGGATTTATGAGGCAAAATTATTACAACCCTTTCGGAAGGTAAAAACAACTCATTTGTTTTAATCCGCCACTCTCTTTCCCACGTAAAATCTATTGGTAGCACATTATTGGGCTCGTAACGAACATGACGCCATTTTAATTCTTTAGGCAGTAACTCATATTCACTCTCACTTTGATATATGACTGGACGACCCCCCTGAGAGAAAAGCCATTCTTTTGAAATTCTTACTCCAAATGGCTTATATCTTCCTTCTATTAAATGAAACTTGTTCTCTGGAGCTTCGGTAAAGCAAATACAGGCATATTTCCCTTTAATATGACTAGTTCCACCCAGTAGCCGTGATTCAAAAACAATTGCTCGAAGAGTATCAAAGGCCTCTCTATAGTTATTTCCTTTAGTCCAATGAACCAAATATTTCGATATATCGTCACGAGCCATATTTTCTCTATTCAATCACAGACACAACTGCCTGTGTATATTTAATACTTAAGTTTTCTTTAACTTTAATAAATATGTAAAACTGTTTCTATTATTGGCTCTTTGTTCTATATACAAATCAACAAAATCTTTATATGTTTTTCTTAAAAAATGGTATCCAAAAAGACCTGGAAATAATAATATTTCAGGTATTGTAAATCCGGGAAGAATATAGGATAAGGAAGAGTCCATTGCAATTTTAGCTTGGATAAAGTTCTTCACACTATTTCTCAAAGCGGCGGGACTTCCTTTTATAAAAACCCCTATTGTTTTATCCTTGATTTTCAACTTTTTTTCTATAAACTTGTCTAACTCGGGTGCGACATCCTTGCTTATAATTAGTTTAATTTCTCTTTCCAAATTATCATCCCATACTTCTGATTGTATTAAATTAATAACTCTATCTATTTTACTGTAAAATCTCGCTTGTTCTTCTTTAGATGTTCTTTTATATGCAATTAACTTCCTTAAGGGGATATTCAATAATTCTTCATCTGAAAATATATCTTCAATTACTGCCCTAGCTAATAAATGATACTTAAGGGAATTTGGATCTTTTTCTTTTAATATGATATCTTTAATAGATTCTTCTGAAATTGAAGTTAACCAGCGGTATTTCTCCAAGATAATCTGCATTAATATATCATTATCAGAAACAGGAATAGCATCATATTCAGCAACTAAAGCAAGGGCTGTTAAAACTTTAGTTATTCGTGCCCAAGTCAAAATCCTTAAAGATCCTTTCTTATCTTCATCCTGAATTGCCCCAAAAGGTTTGTCAGAGGCTCGAGGTAAAGAAGACCAAATAGACTTAAAACCCTTAACTGCAATATGCATTCCCTCAATAGAATCTGCATAATCAGTATCAATAATTTTACTTTCAGAAATTATTTTATTATTTATTCCCTTAGAAGCTATCTCTATCAACTTATCATTAGCTAAATCATAACAATATGTTGATTTTAAAAGAATTGCTCTCTTTTTTAAAGCCGGATTGGGATCTACAGGCAATACAACATTTCTCTTTATTGCAACATCTATCTCATTAATAAAGGCATCATAATTCCTTGTTTCACCTTTAAGAATAACTACACTTCCATAATTACCCTGACCAACAACCGTAGATTTTCCATTAGGATAAACAAATTTCTCTTTTATACTGCCAAATGGAATTAAGGTCTTATGCTTGTGTAAGTCAATAATTTTTACATTATCAAAAGCTAAAATTGATTTTCTTAAGGTAATTGGATTTATAGTATAACTGTCGGAAAACAGAACCGCTACTTTCTTGTTATCATTTTTACTCGTTATCACAAATTATCCTTAAGTTCTTTATGGAATCTATTTTTTATTTTATCATCAATTTACCGTTTTTAAAAGCTTTCAAATAACTCTCAACCCACACCTTATAAGCCTCATCTCTTGCCTTTTCTGTAGGGAAATTTTCAAAAGAAATATCCATTTCAAAATCACATTCCCCGCATTTCCCCTGCAAAAACACAGACTTATCACCCCATTTTGCAGAAAAATAAGTGAGTTTGTAGCCTTCTTTATTTTTCTTTGTTGTTTCTTCTTGCAATAATAAACAACATAATATAATTACAGTACAAAGCAAACTATTCTCATCAAACAATTATGGAAAAACCTTTTAAAAGATCCCTAAAACCCTCTATCTGCTCCTGCCCTGAAAGCATCGCAAGGGGCCTTAACTTCCTTTCAGTAAAATAGTTAATTTCTTCAGGATTTTTAAGCTCCATAAGGTATTTCAAAATCCTTTTATCCAGCTCAAGCAGATTAAGCATCTGACATACTCTTGCTCTTGATATACCAAATCTCTTGGCAACCTGCATTTTGGACACAATAGAAGGCTCTTTCAGGGCTTTAGCGTATTTTATAGCCTCTACCAGGGGTGAAGGCCTGAAGTTAACAGGTTTGGCATCTCTGAGCAGTTTCTTGGTTATCCTTGCATCAGTCTTAATGCCATATGGAGCTTCTCCAAAGACTAACGAGAGCCGTTGCTTTACATATCTTAAATAAATAGGGAATTTAATCATTGCGGATGGTATAATGCGCTTTGTATCTGGTGTGCGGAGCCAAGTTTAAAGCAGGAGGCTTTTATGGTCTCCTGCTTTTTTAATGTCCGGTTTTACCGGATAGACTCAAGCTATCCTTTTTTTCACATTCTTTTTCCCTATTTTAGAAATATCATGCCTTGACAGCGTTTTGGATGTAGTGTATGCTATGTTCGATATAAAGAACATTTGTTCGATAGAATGAACATGGAGAGGGCATTTTTATGAAGATACATGATAATTTGGATGCGATATTGCGACAGGGAACCAAAATAAAGATTTTAAGATTCCTTTTTTCTGAAAAAGACGAACATACTGGTAGGGGTATTGCCAGAAGCATCGGCATGAGTGCTTCTTCTACGCACAAAACACTACAAGAAATGAAAAGTGCAGGGTTAATCAACGTAAGAAAAAAAGGTAACGCAAGTTTATACAAACTTCAAGAGGATAATTATATTGTTAAAGAACTCCTTGAGCCTTTATTTAAAAAAGAAAGATCTCTGTATAAAGATATAATTTTATTGATTAAACGAGATTTACTTCAACAGAAGGAAAAAATTGTTTCCATAGCCATATTTGGCAGTGTCGCACGAAAAGAGGAAACATCAAGAAGCGATATTGATTTGGTAATTATAGCGAAGGATAAGATTGGAAAAGCCAGAGTTGATAAAGCGATGAATAAATTGAGTATCGATATGGCTAAAAAATTCAGCGTTGCTATTTCGCCCTATATTTTAACAAAAACAGCAATTAGAAAAAAATTTATTAAAAAACAGGCCATAATCAGTTCCATTTTAGAAAACCATCAGTTAATCTATGGGGAACCGATTGAAAGAATATTAGCATGAGTTCAGCGAGACGATATAAAACAAAATCCGTTGAAAAGTCCGATTATTCTGTCTATCTCAAAAAGGCAAAAGAATTTTACCAGACTATGTATCAGGCCGAAAAGTCAGAGAATTGGAATGCAGTTGGTTTGAATGGCGTTCATACCGTTATTTCGTTAATAGACGCGATATTAGTCAAACATTCCGGTATACGTTCATCGGAAGAAAAGCATATGGCAGTGGTTGATTTATTGACTTCTTCGGTCGGAAACAGAATAAAAGATGTGGCACGAAAAAGCCAGACAGCCAGGCGCATAATAGCTAAGAAAAACCTTGTTGCTTATGAAAATAGGGATTTTATTAAAAGTGAAGCTATGGACATGATAAAGCAGGTGAATAGATTTTATCAATGGACTATTGAGCAAATATAAAATAACTGAGAATTTTTATTGAGAATATAATTTCTTCCTTTTATACATATTTGAAATAGAACCCCCAAATCTTTCTAACTAGTTATAATCTGAGAGCGGGTCTACATATTTACACAAAAGATACATAGCACCTGTTATCAACATCGACTAACCCGGGAAGCCAAAATTGTAAAGAGTGAGGCCTGCCCCCTTCGCGGACTGTTCTCCCTATTTATAACAAATACGCGGCGCTTCCCCCACTTTCAATTTTGCTTGATTTAAAACAACCAAATTTAGTATTATAGCGGCATTCAATACAAGTAACCTCGGTGATTCTGAGACTGCTTTTTAACAGTCAAAAAAGGAGCGTATCATGAAACAAGTGTTTTTGGTGATTGTTTTTAGTCTTTTGATGTTGTCTATTACAGGAAAATGTTACGCGGGGGATGAGTCTAGCGTTTCTAAGATAGGATTGCGTGACGCGCGGCATATGGTAAATAGCTTTGAGGAAGCTTTAGAGAAGGATGAATATTTAAGAAAGCGTTATGAAGCTTCTAACGCTGAACAACAACAACAAATGGCAAAGCGTTGGCAAGCAAGGAAAGCTATGATGGAAGAACGTAACGCTAAATGGAATAGTATGTCAGATGAAAAAAAGGCAGCAATGAAAGCTAAGATAGAAGAACACAAGGATAAATGGAATAATAAGTCAGATGAAAAAAAGGCAGCAAGGAAAGCTAAGATGGAAGAACACAAGGCTAAATGGAATAGTATGTCAGATGAAAAAAAGGCAGCAAAAAAAGTTAAGATACAAGAACACAAGGCTAAATGGAATAGTATGTCAGATGAAAAAAAGGCGGCAAAGAAAGTTAAAACGCAAGAACGTAAATCTAATCGTGGCAGAAAAGGTAGATTTGGGGGTAGGCGTTGAGGTAATAGGCAAATAGAAAGTTGATAGAGGAGAATGATGTGATAAGAGCAATATTCGGTTTAGCAGTGGTTGTTATAGTGATAACTTTTTTGATGGCTGGGTGTACGGGCCGGCCGGAAGAAGCAAAGCTTGAAAAAATCAACATCGCTTTTCAGGAATGGATTGGCTATGGACTTTTTTATCTTGCTCAGGAAAAAGAATTCTTTAAAGAGGAAGGAATGGAGTTAGTGTTTATAGATGAGCAGTTGGATTCAGCCAGAAGAGACGCTTTTAATCAGGGTATGCTTGACTGCGAAGCCGGTACAATGGACTTGTTGGTTACAAAAAGAGCTCAAGATACGCCAGTGGTCGCTGTAATGGAGATAGACCACTCCGTTGGAAGCAATGGGATAGTGGCAACAGAGGATATCAAAAGAGTAATAGAAACCTGTTGAAAGAACTCTATGAATGATACAGATGATCTGTGTCATAACGGAGACACATGAAAATAGCCAATAAAATATCCATTTCTTTCTCTATTGCAGTTATTGTTTTGGCAGTATTATCAACAGCTATTATTTATCATATGGAGAAAGGAAATCGAAAGGCAGCAATATTTAACCATCTTATTACAGCTGTTCAATCAAGAGCCCGCCACATAGAAACTTTCCTGGAATCAAAGAAGGACGCAGTTATACAATTATCAAAAAGTATTGTCATACACCGGTTGTTGTCAGCCAGCGAAAGCGATGAAGATTATGGACAAAGGTTAAACGATGCCAAGAAGAGATTAAGCGATACTACTGAAGCCCTTAAATATGTTTACAACCTCATTGTTTTAGATAAAAACGGAATAATTGTTGACTCAAATAAGGAGGCGGAGATAGGGCTGGACAAAAGTACAGACGCCTACTTTTTGGGTGCCAAAGAGAACGCTTTTATTAAAGATGCTTATATATCTTCGCATAGTAAAATATCTTCTCTGGCTTTTTCAGCGCCGATAACAAACAGCAAGACAGGAAAATTTTTAGGGGTAATTGTCGGCAGGAGTAATCTCGATGAATTAAGTAGAATAACTACTGATGTGTCCGGGCTTGGGAAGACCGGCGAGATATATCTGGTAAATAAATACGGCTACATGATAACTCCTTCCCGTTTTAAAAAAGATACTTTTCTTAGACAAAAAATTAACACCGGCAACATAAGGAAAAGTTTTGACTGCACTAAAAAACATGACGTAGAAAAACGTGAGTACACTCCTTTCATCTATACAGATTATAGAGGTATGAAGGTTTTAGGCGCACATGACCATATACATCCAATGCAATGGTTTCTTGTAGCAGAAATTGATGAAAAAGAGGTTTTGGAGCCGCTACAAAAAATAAGATCTTTACTAATTTCTATTCTAATAATTTCCCTTATGTTGATATGGTTAATTGGAAATTTTATCGGCAGGTTTCTCTCCCATCCAATTCATATACTGCACAAAGGAAGCGAGATTATCGGTTCCGGCAATCTGGATTATAAAGTAGGAACTGATGCAAAAGATGAAATCGGCCAACTTTCACGGGCATTTGACAAGATGACAGGAGACTTAAAGAAAACCGTTGTTTCCAGAGATTATGTTGATAATATTGTCAGCAATATGGCTGATATTCTGGTTGTGGTAAATCCTGATGAAAAAATCGTGAAAGTTAATAAAACAGCATTGGCTGTTTTGGGATATAAGAAGGAAGAATTAATTGGAAAAAATGTAAGCCTTTTGTTTCCAGAAGAAGAAAGGATACGTCTTAAGGAAACCCAATTTGAAAAACTTATTGAGAAGGATATTTTACAGGGCTATGAGATAAATTATAAGGGCAAAGACGGCAGAAGAATTCCCGCACTTTTAAGCGGTGCGGTGATAAAAACCGCGGATTGCTCTTTTAAGGGATCGATAAAAGATTGTCCGACATACAGAGAGAAAGGGAAACATTGCGAAAAGATTCTGAGCATAGTTTATGTGGCTAAAGACATCACCAAACGCAAAAAAGCGGAAACGGCATTGAGGGAGAGCGAGGCTAAAGTTCGAACTCTGTATAATTCATCGAGTGACGCGATAATGCTTCTTGATGAGAAAGGTTTTTTTGATTGTAATGATGCGACGCTGCGACTTTTCGGTTGTTCCACCAAAGAGGAATTTTGCAGCAAACATCCGTCCGATTTTTCGCCTCCGACTCAATTAGACGGCACCGATTCGATGAGTTATGCTAAGAATAATATTGCACGTGCCCTAAAAGACGGCACTGCGCGGTTTGAGCATTTACACCGACGTTTGAACGGCACCGATTTTCCCGCCCAAGTGTTGCTTGATACGATGGTGCTGGGTGGTAGGGAAGTGCTTCAGGTAAGGGTATTTGATATCACCGATCGCAAAAAAACGGAGGAGAAACTGCAAAAAACCCACACGAAACTTAAAGAAACCCAGCATCAACTTATTCATGCCGAGAAGATGGAAGCAGTTGGCAGGATGGCGAGTGGCATAGCTCATGAAGTCAAGAATCCGCTGGGGATTGTGTTACAGGGAATAAATTATTTTGAGGGGAAAATACCTTCAGCCAAAAAGAACCAACGCGAACTGCTTCAGATGATGAAAAACAATATTAAGAGAGCTGATAATATTATATGCGCACTCCTTGATTTTTCTAGAGATGAGAAATTAGAAATGAAAACCGAAGAAATAAATATGATCATAAAGATTGCCCTTGATTTTGTAGAACACAAGTTAAAAATTAAGAGTGTCGAAGTGCTTCAGAAATTGGCAAAAGACTTACCAAAAATTGCAATTGATCGAGGAAAGATCGAACAAGTATTTGTGGATTTGTTTAATAACGCGATTGATGCTATGCCTGAGGGGGGGGAACTCTATATTCGATCTTATCTGAAAAGATTCAATAAGCCGGAAAACGGGGTTGGAAATAGAGCAAACGATATCTTTAAACTTGGCGAAGAAACGGTGGTTGTAGAAATAGAAGACACGGGTATAGGTATGGATAAGGAAACAATGAAAAAGCTTTTCGACCCATTTTTTACTACAAAAAACAGGGCCGAGGGAACCGGCTTAGGACTTTCGATTGCAAAGAGTATAATGGATATGCACAAAGGCTTGATCAATGTAGAGAGCAGACAAGGGAAGAATACAAAATTTACTATGATATTTAAGTTATCTGAAGGAGGATAATATGGGAAAGAAAAGGGTAATGATAGTTGATGACGAAAAAGATTTTCTTGAGATAACAAAAATCAACTTGGAGATGACGGATAAATACGAAGTTATGGCCTTATCAAGCGCGGAAAACATAATTTCACAGGTACAAAAGTTTAAACCTGATATAATCTTACTTGATATTATTATGCCCAAAATAGACGGGGTTGAGGTGTGTGAAAGATTGAATGAAGACCCTGAAGGCGCCGGAATACCTGTTATTTCACTCTCTGCCCTGGATACAGACAAGGATAAACTGATGATGTACAAGCTGGGTATTGTTGATTTTCTTGTAAAGCCTATCGAAAAGAATATTCGTATAGCCAAGATAGAAAAGGCCCTGCAATACAAATAGCAAACAAATCAAAATAGTTTGGCTCCTAATGGTACTAATCTAAAAAGAAAACTGATCTAAGAGGACTGGAATTCTTGTTTTTATTATTTAAATTCAAAAAAACAGAAGAAGACACCTATTTTACTTATACCTCAACCAACTTGGCACAATCCTTGTTTAAAAGTTCCGCTTCAATTGGTTGCCATAATCCATTTTTATAATTTAGTTGACAAACAAATGGAATTAAAGTACACTGGCCCCCAAGTAGTAAATAAAGGAATGGAAGTCTTGGACCGCAAGGTAAAAAGAAGTTCGCCTTGCGTTTTTTTGGTTCTGCCGTTATTTACTAAAATTTAATGAGAAGGAGGTGTAGTGAATAATGGCAACAGGAAAAGTTAAATGGTTCAGTGACCAAAAAGGCTATGGCTTTATAACGCCGGACGATGGAAGCAAAGATTGTTTTGTTCATCACAGTGTAATTCAGGGTGATGGCTTCAAGAGTTTGAGCGAAGGCCAAGCAGTCGAATTCGAAGTTGAAGACGGTCCTAAAGGCCCACAGGCCACAAAAGTAACGAAAATATAACCTAAAAAAACAAGTAAGGCCTAGTAGAGGGATAAACACCTATTTTACTTATACATCAACCAACTCAGCACAATCCTTGCTTAAAACTTCCGCTTCCTCGGTCATTAACCACCTACGAAGTTCTTTCAACATGGGAAGCCAGTTTAAAAAAACAGGAGACTTTTAGTCTCCTGTTTTTTTATGTCCGGTTTTACCGGTTAGGAAGATAGGTATCTGTCGTATTTTACCATTAATCAAAAAAATATTTGCTTTCATTAAAAGAAAAGAGCTATACTATTATCATGGTACCTTTTATTAATCTACCGGTTAAAATAGTGCGGCTTTTTACTTCTAATGTATCCCCAAGTGAGATAGCCGCGGGAGTATGCCTGGGGATGTTTATGGCTTTTATTCCTTTAAACGGGCCTATGGCTATCGTCCTTTTAATATGCTTGTTTGTTTTCAAGATAAACAGGCTCGCCGCAATGCTGGTACTTCCTTTAATTAAAATTTTATATTTACTTGGCATATATTCGATTACAGACGCGCTCGGGGGCATTCTGCTCATTAGGGCAGATTTTCTTGCTCCTGTTTGGAGTATCCTGACGCACTTTCCCGTAATTGGACTATTAGACTTAAATAATACACTTGTTACCGGAGGGCTTGTCCTCTCGGCTATACTGTGTTTTCCTGTATACCTGTTTTCTAAAAAAGCTATCGTTATTCTCAGAAAGAAATATTTTGACAAAATAAAGAACTCGAAATTCGTAAAATGGCTTTTAAAAATACCTATTATCAGAAAACTCATAACCCTGACAAACAGCCTAAAAGGCAGCGCGTAATGAAAATGTTTAACATTAAAGGAATTGTAATACTCATAGTTCTTTTTGTGGCGGTACAGATTATTTCCGCTTTCCTTATTTCTCCCCTTCTCGGGCCGGTTGTGATAGAGGCTATTAATAAACATAGCGGTACAAAGATTTCAATAGATAAGGTAACTGTTTGGCCTTTAACTCTATCATGTTCTTTAAAGGGCCTGAAAGTATTTGATCCTGATAACCAAAAAGAACGTATAGCGCTCGTACAAAGCGCGTCTTTCAGACTAAGTCCGCTTGGGCTTTTATCCAGGCGTCTCGTTATATCCCGACTTATTGTATCGGGTGCCGAAATAGATGTAAAAGGCGAACCTGATGGAAGTTTTAATGTACAAAAAATTGCCCGGCCAAAAGAGGAAGCCGAAAAAGCGGAGATTGCCAAAGCCAGTGTGTTAGACCAACTTAAGGATAAGAAAGATTGGTTCAGCCGTATTTATAACATGGTAAAACAAAAGTCTTCCAAAAAAATTGCCGAGAAAAAAGAAGTCAAGCAGGTAGAGCGAGCGATAGACGAACTCCCCCGCGGCCGAAGGGTCAGGTTTGTGACACCGAGCGATAGATACATATTTCAGATTCAAAATTTCATAATTAAAAACTCGCGTCTGAAGCTGGAAACTGATGCCGGGGAAACGGTTGATATAGACAAAGTTGCTATCCATATTAAAAACCTTGGATTGACCTCCGCTGAAGGGGCCCGTTTTGACAAGCTCGGACTACAGGGCATTGTAAGTAAAGACGGCAAACTTTCCGGCAATTTCGATTTAGATTACGCGCAAAGTTTTAAACGAAACCGCCAGACAACAATCTGTAATCTTTCCGCAAAAGATATTGATCTTCCGACACTTAAATTTATTTACGCGGATTCTCTGCCTGTAGATTTTGAAAAAGGAATTATATCAATTGATTCGCGTACTAATATCGTAAACGGAGAGCTCGATTCCACTAATTCATTAACGCTGAAAGGCCATACGATTCTAGCTAAAAATAGCACTCAGGTTGTAGCGTTTATTCCTCTGCCGGTCATTTGCGACGCGCTTAATAAACTTAATCCCGCAAAAATGAAATTCCAAATAACAGGTACGGTTGACCAACCACAGTTCAAAGGGTTTCAGGATATTTTGATCAACCTTATAAAACCTTATATCGGGAATATTACCGAGGGCCTGAAAAAAGATGGATTGAAAGCACTTGACGGTTTACTTAAAAAAGAAACTGAATCTTCGCAGGAAGACATTTCTCAAGAGGAAAATACTACCTCAAAAACCATAGATTCTATTAAATCTCTTTTTGACACCTGGGATAAAAAATAGCGGCAAACACCGCTTTTTCTTATACATTAAACCAAATCCATATAATTATTACTTAATACGCTTACTTCTTCGGTCAATAACCGGTTGTTAAAATCGACCAATCCGGGGAGTCAGCTTAAAAAAGCAGGAGACCTTTAGCCTCCTGCTTTTTTCTGTCCGGTAAAACCGGACAGAATAATAGGTGTCCCTATTAAAAATTATTTATCTGAAGAACAACCGGCAGCTTTAGCCGGAGCTTCTACGATGCCAACAACAGCTTCTTTCGCGGTTTCCGCGGTTCCCTTAATCGGAGTGGTAATAATTTCAGGAGCCTTTTTTATGTTGCCAGTCAACGTTTCTCCGGTTGCCTCAACTGTACCTCCAACTGTTTCCGCCGCGCATTTCACAGTTTTTCCGGCAGCCTTAACAGCTTCACCGGCAAGCTTCACAGGATAGGTTACAACTGATTTAACAAATTCGCCGCCGCCGCTTATTGCTTTGGATCTCTTTCCGGGCTTATCCGCAAAAGCAGGCGTTAAAACAAAAACCGCGATAATTACAAGAACAGAAATCGTTAGTAATATTTTCCCAGCTTTCACTTTATTTCCTCCATTTTTTTTGCCGATTTCGGCAATGTTTTTTTATATCCACCGCTTTTCACTAAAGCGAGTAAAGAAATTATATAACAAGCCAGCAATTACTCAAGCTAAATATATCTTAAAAATCAACCTCTTTCAATTACATTGTATATCCTTTAGTTCCATTTGTCCTCCAATGATTTTACAAAATTTAAAAAAGGGTTTGACAAGAAATAATATCTTGTGTATATTTATAAATGGGAACCATTTTCAATAAGGAGCTTGGGTATGCCTCGTGGAAACGGATTAGGGCCGCCGTGGTGGCATGGCAGATTTAGAGGTTGTGGATACAAAATTACTCTCGGCAGAGAAGCTATTCTCAATGCGCTTATCAAAGCCGATAAGCACTTAAGCGCTGAGGATATTTATAAAAAAGTTCATACAACCTACCCTGCCATAGGATTAACAACCGTATACAGAACACTTGAAATTCTAGTTAATATGGGCCTTGTTTTTAAGTTTGATTTTGGTGACGGCCGGGCAAGATATGAACTTGTTGAAGGATCAAAGAAAAGCCATCATCACCATCATTTAGTATGTACCAATTGCAAACGGGTCATTGACTACACAGATTTTGTAGATGATGAAATAGAATTACTTAAAAAAACAGAAAAAGGTTTATCTAAGAAATACAGCTTTGAGATAACAAATCATGTTATACAATTTTACGGGCTGTGCGGCCAATGCAAAAATACTAAATAATTTTTTAAATATTAATGAAAATGATTTTCATTAATAAAAATTAGAAGGAGGTGAGCAAGATGCCAAGAGGAGATGGAACCGGCCCCAGGGGCATGGGGCCCATGACAGGCCGGGCAGCAGGTTACTGCGCCGGTTATTCCGTATCAGGTTATGCTAATCCGATTTCCGGCAGAGGCCGGGGATTTGCCCTGCCGGCCGGCAGGCAGGGTTATGGCCATGGCAGAGGCTATGGTTGGGGCCGAGGCAGACGAGGAAGGCAGGCTTGGGTTGGCTATGGGCCCGGATGGGGATACCCATATGGAGATAACCTTGATTATGCAAATCCCAGCGCTTCAGAATTCACACCACAACAGGAAGCAGAGATACTTAAAAGAGAAGCCAAGGCTATGCAGGATGAGATTAACTTCATAAACCAGCGTATAAGCGAACTGGAATCCGCAACGAAAGAGGCCAAATAATAAGTACTCAGAAAAATTAGAGGTTGGAGCAAGTAAGAAAGAGCTCACTTACCTGCTCCCTGAGTACACAATCTTAGAAAAGGAGATTTTTTATGAGGGTGGCTATATCCACAGATGGCGATTTTGTATCTGCTCATTTTGGCAGATGTCCATCTTTTACTATCATAGATATTGAAAATGGCGAAGTTACAAAAAAAGAGGTTTTAGACAATCCCGGGCATCAACCTGGACTCATACCGCAATTTTTACACCAAAAAGGCGTTGAGTGTATAATCTGCGGCGGGATGGGAATGCGGGCAACAGGTTTTTTTGAAGAACTCGGCATACGGGCAATTGTAGGTATAAGCGGCAAAATTGAAGAAGCAATAGAGAAACTTCAAAAAGGAACTTTGGAAGGCGGCGAAAGCTCATGCAATCCCGGCGCAGGCAAAGGTTATGGGATAGACAAAACTGTATGTGACCATCCTAATGAAGAAAACCATAAATGAAGAGCAACATAAATATTAATTATGAAAGGAGGGGCTATGAAAGTTTGTGTTACTTCTGAAGGAGATAAGCTGGATTCTAAGGTTGATCCTCGTTTTGGCAGATGCCAGTATTTTATCATTGTGGATATCGATACTTTAGCATTTGAGGCTGTACAGAATCCGAATATTGACTCAATGGGCGGAGCAGGAATTCAATCCGGGCAATTAATAGCAGGGAAACAGATAAAAGCTGTTTTAACGGGAAATGTGGGGCCAAATGCTTTCCAGACACTACAAGCAGCAAATATAACCGTAGTTACCGGAATATCCGGCAGCGTTAAAGAAGCAGTAGAGAAATATAAAAAGGATGATTTTAAGGCCACGCAAGGGCCAAGCGTAGACTCAAAATTCGGCATGCCTCCACAAAAATAATCTAAAAAAGATGTCAGCAATGGAACACGGCACTTGTATAAACGAGCGCTTAAATAAAACAATTAACAGTTTTAAAATAAGGAGGTGTACAATGCCAGGTGGAAATGGGACAGGCCCTTTTGGTGGCGGGCCGGGAACAGGCAGAGGTATGGGAAACGGTGGCGGACGCGGCAGGATGGGGGGAAATCGCCCGGGCGCAGGCCCCGGCGGAGATTGCATTTGCCCGAAGTGTGGAGAAAAAGTATCTCATCAGGCAGGAGTTGCTTGCTATTCAATTGATTGCCCTAAATGTGGAACAAAAATGGTTAGAGGATAGAATATGATTATTGCTGTCGCCAGCGGAAAAGGTGGTACAGGTAAAACCACGGTTGCGGTAAATCTTGCACTGTCAAATTCAGACGCGCAGCTTTTAGATTGCGATGTGGAAGAACCTAATGCTCATATTTTCATAAAACCAAAAATCAAAAAAAAAGAACTTGTTTCTATTCCTGTGCCTGAAGTTGATAAGTCTAAATGTGATGGGTGCGGCAAGTGCCAGGAGGTTTGCGCCTATAATGCTATAGCAGTTGTAAATAAAAAAGTGTTAATATTCCCCGAGCTTTGTCATGGATGCGGCTCATGCGGTTA
>CBDURG010000018.1:0-21801 GCA_965369805.1 uncultured bacterium | reverse complement strand
ACAAAGATAACTGCCGTAGATATCTATTTCCAAAATAATACCGGCCAATGGCAGCTTTTGCCCTCAGGCGGCGGCGTTTCAGTCGGCTCGGGCGGCAACGGAAGCTTTACCTGGAGCCCTGCCCCCAGCTATAAGAAAACAAACTCTCAAGTAAGGGTCTGGGGTAATACCACCAACAATGTCTCCAACACCTCTAATTTATTTGATATTGTGGGCAGCCTCGCGGTCACTGCCCCCAACGGCGGCCAGAACTGGGCTGTGGGAAGCTCGCCTATGATAACCTGGAGCCGGGACTCGGTGACATTAGTCAACATAAGCTATTCTACTGACGATGGCGCAAGCTGGACCGATCTTCAGAATAATTTTGACACCTCAAGCACAACACAGTGGCAATGGGATATACCCAATGAGACTAATGTATCAAACAACTTCTACGTAAAAGTAGAGGATGCCCAGAACGCGGACGCTACCAATGACACATCTGACAGCAACTCATCCGTCATGTCTGTCTTTGACGTTACTGATCCTGAAGAGACTACTGATTTTATTATTGCCGGAGACTCCTGCGATATCACCTGGGGTTATCAGCCGGTCAGCGCGGCAAACAAAAGTGACAATATTATCTTACGATATTCAACCGACGGCGGGGGAAGCTGGAACGACATACCGGGAGCAAACACAACCCCCAACGACGGCGGCTTTACATGGAACAACATAAACGGAACGGTTCTTTCCAACGAGACCAAAATACAGGTTATACAATCCGATAATTACAACGCGGCCAACGCGAGTGAGAATATATTTGATTTAAGAGGCAACCTTACCGTAGACGAACCCGGTGATGCCGATGTAGCAAACGTGGGCGGCTCGATGGATATAAACTGGACCCTCGCGGGCAATATGTCCACCGTAAAAATAGAATACTCTTATGACGGAGGAAGCAGCTGGAAGTCATTAGCCACAAGTATAGCCGCTGCTAATCAAACCTGGCCCTGGAGCATAAGCACATCAGAAAACACCACAGCCGCGGGCAAGATTAAGATCACCGACGAAGATAACGCGAATACCACAAATATCTCAACCGGCAGTTTCTCCATAAAAGGTAACATTACTGTAACCGAACCTGACGGAGGGGAGGTTCTCACATATGACGGCTCAAGCGCCGCTTATGTAAACTGGTCATACAACGGTACCATTGAAAATGTCACACTATATTACTCTAATGATTCAGGCTCAAGCTGGAACACTATAGATACTGTAGAAGCCGTAAACGGGACTTACAACTGGACGATACCCGACGACATAAATGGAGACGCTCTTGTTAAGATAGCGGATGAGGACGACGCGAGTGTAAACGACACCTCAGGCGGTACATTCGGCATAGCCGGAAGTATTCTTCTCAGTTATCCTAACGGAGGCGAAGACTGGGTAGTCGGTTCGGCCGACTATATCAACTGGACGCCAACCGGTAACTATAGCACTAATGTAATCGTAGAATACCATAACGGTTCAGGCTGGAATACTCTTGGCACTCAGGCTCCGGGAACAAACGGCCAGGCTCAATCATTCTTACTGTCTGCTAATGTTCCTGATGACATAACCACTTCCGCGAATGCAAGGGTATCCACTAATGAAACCAACTCCTCAATCAACGTCAACGATGAATCTAATGCCGCCTATAGAATTGTAGGCACGATAGATGTCACGGTACCGAATAGCGCGGTTACCTGGTTTGTCGGCCAAAATAAGACAATAAACTGGACCTCAAACGGCACGGTTACGCCCGTTCTTATACAGTATTCAACAAATGGAACAAGTGGCCCATGGAACAATATTAACGGCAGTTATAATGGTGCTTCCGGAGCAAACAATTATACCTGGACCGTAGGCGATCTTAAGAATCAAAGCACATGCTATGTAAAAGTAGCTCATAACATTAGCGGCCTGACAGACATCAATGATACATCTGATACCGCATTTACCATATTCCCGCAGATAAACGTTACGGAGCCGGAAAATAATTCGAATATAATGGTGGAAGACACGAACACTCCTATTCGATGGGACTATAGCGGCAGCAAGATTTCATCGGTGGATATATTCTACAGGCAGAATGCTTCATCAAGCTGGCAAAATATTGCTTATGATGTTTCTATTGACCAGAATAACAACTATATTTGGCCGTCAGTGCCAATTATAAGGACAACCGAAGCGGAAGTAAGGGTATATGACAATGATACATACGCCGTAAACGGCTCCTCGGCTGAATTCAACATTATAGGTAAGCTAAACCTGACTTCTCCCGATGACTCAGAGACAAACTGGATAATATTGACAAACACCAGTCAGGTGGAATGGACTTCCGCGGCAGTGCAAACGGTTAAAGTTTACTATTCTGTTAATGGATCCGATGGCCCCTGGGTTTATAGTAAATCGGTAAATGGGACGGCCGGCGTAACCAATTTTGACGTTCCTGAAAATGTGACCAATAACGCGAGTATCAAGATAACAGACTCCTCAAATGAGAATGTTACATATGATATTTCAGAAAACAATTTCTCGTTTGTTGAAGATTTTCAGATTACACAGCCCGAAAATAACATAGTTCTGGTTTGCGACCAGAACTATGATATAAAATGGACAAGAAAGAGTGCCAGCGCTTTACCAAATATTAAACTTGAATTTTTCGATGGTAATAGCTGGGCCCTTATAAATGAAAATGCCACTAACTCAGGCGAATATCTTGACTGGGGCGTACCGAATACGACAATATCTACTCAATGCAAAGTAAGAGCCGTAAGTCCCATAAATCAGAATAACAATAATGAATCCAGTCCGCCCTTTACCATAAGGGGCGATATTACCGTTACTAACCCTGATACCGGTAATGAATCTTGGAACGTAGACGGGACGTATCCTATTAACTGGTCTTATGTAGGGCCGATAACAAATGTGACCATACAATACAATTATAATGGGACCAATCCATCTGATTGGATGACAGTAGTGACGAGGGTTCCGGTTGGATCTGCCGGAAACGGTTCATGGAACTGGACCATAAATAGCAGTATTCCTTTAAGTACAACAGCCAGGATACGCACTTATGACTCAGATCAGAATCTGACCAACGACACCAACGATTTTAACTTTACGATAAAAGGTGCCCTGGATTTAACCGCCCCTCTTGACGCCGGTATCGTAATGAAAGTAGGTGAAACCTATAATATTACCTGGAATAAATACGGAGCAATTACCGAAGTAAACCTCTCTTATTCTAACGAGTCTGACGCCGGGCCATGGAAGCCCATAGTATCGGAGTTAGCCGCGACACCTACCTATTATAACTGGCCAATTCCGGATGATATCGGCGGCACGTTAAAAGTAAAAGTCCAGGATGCGGATAACATAAACGTCTGGAATGTTTCCGCGAATAACTTTAGCATTGTCGGCAAAATTGCTATTCAGAGGCCCGATCAGGCAGAGCCGGACTGGGTTGTAGGAGAGTCGAGGTATATTAACTGGACTCCCACCGGGACATTTTCATCAGTTGTAATTCAGGGCTCAACAAACGCTTTCGCGGACGAAAACGAAACCTGGAATATTACCACTGTTCCCGCCGGCGCTAACGGTACACAGGAGAGCTTCAACTATTCGCCGGTAGAAGATAAAATATCGGGCAGCGTAAAGATCAGGGTTTCCGACGCGCATTCTGATAGATTCGATCTGGTTAACGATACATCCACGGATTCATTTAAGATTAAGGGAAGGCTTACGGTTGCCAGCCCTAATTCCGGCGGCGAAGTTTGGGTTGCCGGCACAAAGCCGACAACAACGTGGATAAGAGCCGGTTCCATTCAGAATATCAGTGTAAAGTTACACGACGGTTCTAACTGGCACGAGATAGCGAATGTTTTATACGGAACGAATGAGTATAACGCGAGCGCGTATTCAAACTGGACAGTTCCCGATACCGCGGTTAAGGCCACAAAACAGGCAAAGATAAACATCACGGATGTGGCGGAATCCTCGGTTGCGGATGAATCAAACAACAGTTTCTTAGTCAGAGGTGCTTTGGCTGTTACCAATCCTTCTACTTACGGAGAGAGGATCTTTGCGGATACCGAGTATAGTATAACATGGATCAAGACGGGTATCTACAGTCCTTCAGATAACGTGAAGCTCGAATATCAGATTGGCAACGGCAGCTGGCAAAGTGTATGGAGCAACGCGCTAAACGCGAGCGGAGATTCCGTAGATGCCGGTAACGCGAGCTTCCCATGGACAGTCCCGGGTTCCACGCTTTCTAATGATGTGCAGTTGAGAATAGCGCGCCTGGCGGACGAAGTTAATGTGCCTGTGTCTTATTCTCAGCCGTTTGGGATCGTAGGTAATATTACGGTTACATCACCGCAAGCAGGCAATAAATGGGCGGTCAATACCACCAATCCTGTTAAGTGGACAACAAAAGGTAATATTGAAAATGTCAGTGTTTATTGGAATAACGGAAATAACACGTGGAATTTTATAAGTTACGCTAACGGCTCCATCGGAAATACTACCGGGTATCTTTGGACAATTCCCACGGATCAGCCTGCCGTCATGTCTCCGAATGCAAGCATAAAGGTTTCCAATACGTTTGATGAAGAAACCAATGATACATCGGAAATATTTAGCGTAATCCCGAGATTCATCGTGACCTCACCTGTCGCGGATGAGCTTTTATATGCTAATAAAGTGAAATATATTACATGGCAAAAATTCGGTGATGTCCTATCCGCGAATCTATATTGGTCCAAAACTAATTTTACAGAGGGGCTTGGTACCTTAATAGAGGCGAATGTTTCAAATAACGGAAATTATAGTTGGCCTGTACCGGACGATTTGAATAATACGGTTCGCGTTCGCATAACATATCCTGATGACGAAGCCGCGACGAATCTTTCGGCTCCATTTTCAAGAATAGTGCCCAGGTATGAAGTAGTTTCTCCTTATAGCTCAACTTATGATATATGGCCTGTAGGTACTACACAGCAGGTAAAATGGAACTCGTCCAGCGCGACTGCGCCATTGGTAAATATTTATTACGCGGTAGACGGCGAAAACTATACTTATACAATAGAGGAAGGCGCTAATAATTCAGGCGTGCCCAATGGAACAAGGACGTTTAACTGGACAGTTCAGGACACAATTACAACTTCATTTAAGGTTATGATTCAGGATAACGATACAAGCCGTTCTGATATATCTGTTACGTCTCCTTTCAACTCTAAGATTGTAGGATATTTTAATCTGGACTATCCGAATGGCGGCGGAGGGCAGAACTTTACTGTTAATGATAATATAACCATCGCCTGGGATTATAACGGAAGTGTGGCGAACGCGAAATTGGAGATTGCCAAAGACGATGATTGGCTCAATGCCACTGTTATCAATGGATCCACTCCCAATAACGGGGTGTATCCGGGATATTTAATTGGTGATATAATATCCGATAATGTAAAGATACGTGTATCCGATGCAGGTGATCCCCAGGCTAATGATACTTCGGATGATTACTTTAAAATTCACGGTGTACTTGATTTAACCGCGCCAAACGCGGGGGACAGGCTAAATATTGGATATAATACAACGATTACATGGAATACTACAGGAAATATTACTAATGTTGATGTAATCGCGTATTCAACTCTTGGAATGAGTGATCCAAGGTTTGCTTATAATTTAACCAATCCCTACAATATGTCGTTAAATCATACTAATAACGGCAACAACGAAACCACTTATAATTGGACTATTCCGGACAATGCGACGGATAATTTAATGATAAGAGTGTTAGATTCAAATGATGATACTATATATGATGAAACCACCGGTGCCCTCAGCATTATCGGTTCCTTTAACGTTATCTTGCCCAATGGAGGAGAAACCTGGGTTGTAAACGAACCGCGCAACATAACCTGGTTTCCGACGGGAAGCTCAATTGCCGAAGCCAAGATAATGTATTCCTCCGATAACGGCAGTTCCTGGACAGCGATTAACGAAAACTACAATATTTCAAACGACGGCATCATAAATAACACGGGCAACGTAACCAATAATTGGCCCTGGGTTGTTCCGGACACTATATCTAATGATACTATAATCAGAATAGAAGACCGTTTTGATGAGACAGTCAATGATAGTTCAAACGGGACCTTTAAGATACAGGGTAACTTCAGTATGACTTCACCGTTATCCGGATACCGCTGGGTAACCTATGAGAACCAGACTGTATCCTGGAATACGACCGGTTCAATAGCTAATGTGAATCTCTATTATTCCAGAGATAACTTTAGCAGCAATGAAACCATGGTTTCGAACCGCACAAACCAGCCGGGTGTCAATAACTTCCTCTGGTCTATTCCTGATCCCGTCGCGGTATTTACCATAAATGATACAGATCTTCCTGTTTCCGTGAGGGTGAGGGTCGAGGACGCTAATGATACTACCGTATACGCGGATTCAGAAGAGTTTAGTCTTGATTATTACAACATTACCTGGAGCGTACGCGATTTCCTGAGCAACCTGCAGGTTGTCGATGGCCTTCTTTCGGTCAGCGATAGTTCCGGCTGGATAGGGTCAGGTATTGTCTCGCCTAAATGGCATCTTACTCCTTACGGTAACTGGCAGGCGACTTGGACGCATAAGGATTATGGTGATGCCACAGAAGTGTATATTGCCGATGATGATAAAAACATTACTGTCTGGCTGGAATCGAAAATTGTCCACGTATGGGAGGCCAAAACACAATATTCTTATGATGTGAACAATGATACTGTTACGTTCCAGAGCTATCTAAGCAGGGACGGAGTAATGGCCGGCGCGAGGAGTGAAAACGGTACGTTCTATACTATTGCCGACAACTGCTCCGTAGAAATGTATTATCCGAACGGAACAGAAGTAGCCGCCTTTAACACATCCGACGTTACAGACTCGGGGTTCTTTAAAATTGATTGGAATAACACAAGCCTCGATACATCTATAATTTACAATGCCATTACCCAGATAGATACCCTGGTTGGGGGTAGCTTCAGGACGCCGTTCGCGGTCGATCTTATTCCGACTGTTCAAATGCACAAGGTGGTAAGCCTGATAGAGGAAAGGGTTGATATGCCCATTTCGGTGATGAACCAGAGTATAATGACAGAAATGAGTAAGCAAACTATCATTATACAAGAGAAGATGAACGAAACAGTCGGCATGATTCAGAATGAAAGCGCGAAGATGAGCAACTCGCTGAATCAGACATTGGATGATTTTGAGACACGCACTTATACAGCAATTGAAGATTTGCAGATGGCCGCCAATCAAACGGCAGCATCAGCTGTGGTAGCATTAGCCTCTGCCGCGCAGCTTCAGGAAACAGCTATAAAATATTCATGGAAGGCCTCTGTATCTCCAAACCCTGTTCTTACGGACGGCAATGTAACCATAACTGTACAAGGCCCTGCTGAGGCAAAAGGAATGACAGAACTCTATCCTTTACTTGATATTTACAGCTGGGAGAATGAAAAACTCATTGATTCAGACTTTGCGGACGAACTTACTATCACCGAGACCGAGACCTTTATCGCGAATGAAACTATAACGACAAAATCGGCTATTTATTACTATAATTTTCATGTAGACGCGAGCTTTGACGCGGGGCAAGCCTATACATATCTTGTAACTGAACAGGTTACCGGCGGCATGGCTGCCGGCAGTGGAATGGTAGAATCGGTCTCGTTGACCACTATAGCAGGTTTAGCTTCGGCCGCGCCCGCGGCTCGACGCGCCGCCCAGAAGGCTCTGGACGCGATAAAAGCGGTTGAGGCAGTGGTGGTTACGCAGGAGAATATCAATATCGCGCTTACATTAAAAGGCCTCAAAGAATCGGTTGAAGCCATTCCCGGGACATTGGATCAGGAAGGCGGCCCGACAGAAGAGATACGGTCAACAGTTAACGAGATATCCGATAGATTGCAGGCTCTTGGCATAAGGGAAGGATTTAATTTCCAGGATCTGTTGGAGGAGGCGTTAGGCGAGTCACCGGCAATGAAGGAAGTCAGAAATAAGACTGCCGCGGTAAAAAGCGTAGTTGATATATTACTACAAATATTCGAAGCCAAATTTGGCGGCAAGGATGAGCCGATTGTGAGTACTTCGCTTGTGCCCGGCAGTATAAGATTTCGAATTGTCGCGCTGAACCCCTCCGGCACAAAGACCCAGATCACCCGGATAAAAACCTTTCTACCGAAAGAAATAAAGCCCAAAGATATTTTGGACACAGGCGGATTGGATTTGAGGTATGACATTGAACAATCCATATATTATGTATACAAAGACGAGCTAGAGCTTGCGCCGAATGAACTTAAGGCATTCCACGTTGAGGTCGAAGATATATGGATTGTGCCGATAGGGACGCTCGAAGATTTAAGGGGGCAGACCGATTCTGTTCTTGAACGCCTTAAAGGGACGGATTATTATCAAACTGCCCGGGAAACATCCGAGATGGTATATTTTATTTTGGATGAAATTAAGACATCTCAACTGGACGAAATGGTAAGTAAAGAGAAACACATCGGTATCTATCGTGATAACCTGACGAAAATAGATAGGATCAAAGAGATTATTGTCAGGCTTGAGAAAGCCCTTGCCACCGCGGGGGGGCCTCTCGCGCCCAGCATCCTGACAAAAACCAGGATAAAATCTGAAGAACCATCACAATCAATGACATGGATAGTAATTTTTTCCATTATTGTATTTATCGGATTACTTACAGTGGCGCTATTCTTTACATTGCTTCACCAGTCACGCCTTACTAAAGACGAGCTTTTATCATCTAAAAAGAATGCTTTTCCGGAGGGCGGGAAGAAGAAAGAAGAAGATTCTCAAGATAATCAAAAGGGAACAACATAGCAATGCTTTTAGATGTTGCCATTCTGACCCCTGAAGAAATTTTATTTGAAGGCAAAGCTTCCACCATTGTGGTGCCTGGTGAAGAAGGTGTGTGTGAAATATTACCGTTTCATAAAAGATTTCTTAGCCGTTTGATTTCCGGGACAATGATTATTGATGACAAACCTCTACATATAAAAAGAGGAGTAGTGAAGGTTAATCAGAATAAAGTTTTGATAATTGTGGAGAAGCAATGAGCAGGAATTTTGCGCTTCTAATAATATTTGGTATAGGTATTTTAGGGCCGTGCGCGGTATTTGCGGCAAGCAGTTTTGCCAGCATTCGCGCGTTAGGCAGAAATCCTTCAAGCGCGCCGAAAATTTTTACCGCGATGGTTATAGCTCTGGTATTTACACAGTCTCTTGCTATTATAGCGTTATTGATTGTATTTCAACTTTTTACTCAATGATTACTTCAAATTATATGGAGTTGTAACATGTTAATAATCTCATTAGTTGTGCTTCAGGTTGTGATTTTTGCCGGATTAGTATTCATTCTAAAACGCGTAATAACCCAAAATGTAGTTTCAGCGACACAGCACCTGGAAAAATTAGACCGTGAGTATAGTAAAAAGGAGGATGGGGTCGACCTCCGGCTTCAAGAAGTACAAAAGAAGTCGCAGGACATGCTGGAGAACGCCAAAAGGGAAGCGGAAAAATTAAAAGCCCAAATCATCAAAGAAGCGGAGACAGAAAAGGATAACATTCTGAAGGATGCCCGTATTCAAAGTGATGAAATTATCGAGCAGGCGGATAGATTGAAAGAGCTTCTTATTTCCGAGATAAACGAAAGGATATCCAGGCAGGCTGCGGAGAAAGCGTGCGAATTAATTCAGGATGCCTTACCTGATAAATTTAAGGAGGATATCCATAGAGTGTGGATAGAAGAATCACTCAGAGATGGTTTTAGTCAACTGGAGAATTTAGACTTGGATGTCTCGAAAGATATAAAGGAAGTGAAAGTTGTTTCCGGATTCTCAATTAAGGAAAAAGAGCGGGAGATGATATCTGAAAAGATTAAGAGCGTGTTGGGCCGCGATATCTCAATTGTTGAAGAAACCGACCCGAAGCTTATTGCCGGTATAGTCGTTTCCATAGGCGGGCTGGTTTTAGACGGAAGCTTAAGAAATAAAATAAGAGAGAAGACAAAAAGTGCTTAACCCGAAAGTTTCCAAAAATACTTCAAAAACGGCATTTGAGATTCGTGAAATAGGACAGGTTCAGTCTGTCCGGAAATTTATAGTTATTGCTGACGGGCTCCCTTCATGTATGAACGGACAGCTTATAGAATTTGCTAACGGCATGCAGGGCCTGGTTATGGGATTTACGGAACATAAGGTTCAAATCCTGGTTTTAGGAGACCCAAGCGCTATTAGAGCGGGAGATGAGATTTACAGTAAAGGCATGTCTTTAAATTTACCGGTATCAAAGCGCTTTTTAGGCCGCGTAGTAAACAGCCTCTGTCAGCCGCAGGATGGATTAGAACCCATAGAAGCGGAAGATTACTATCCCGTGTTTAAAGTCGCGCCCGGTGTCATGAAACGAGTTCCGGTTAAGGAAACCCTTGAGACAGGCACATTAATATTGGACGCGGCTATTCCCATGGCCAAAGGCCAACGCCAGCTTATTATCGGCGATAGGTCGACAGGGAAAACAACCGTTGCTCTTGACGCGATATTAAACCAGAAGGGGAAGGATGTCGTTTGCATCTATTGCTGTATCGGAAAGCCTTATTCAAGTCTTTTGAAGATATTGGATGTTTTTAAGGAAAAAGACATTCTTCCGTATACGATTGTAGTAAGCGGAATCGCCTCATTGTCCGCGGCAGAGCAGTATCTTGCACCATATACGGCATGCATGCTGGGCGAATATTTCATGAATAACGGCAAAGATGTTTTAGTCGTATTTGACGATTTAACAAAACACGCGTGGATATACAGGCAAATATCCTTGCTTTTAGAACGGCCGCCCGGAAGGGAGGCTTACCCTGGAGATATCTTCTATGTTCATTCTCAACTGATGGAACGAGCCGGGTGTTTAATACCGGAATTAGGCGGCGGAACAATGACTTTTTTCCCGATTGTGGAGATACTTCAAGGAGATGTCACCGGTTATATTTCTACAAATCTTATTTCCATGACCGACGGGCAGTTATATTTTTCGGCCAATCTTTTTAATAGCGGCTTCAAGCCGGCAATTGACTTCGGGCTTTCGGTTTCCCGTATTGGGAACAAGGCCCAATGGCCGGCAATAAGGGAATTGAGCAAATCTTTAAGGCTTGATTATCTGCAATATAAGGAACTTTTGCAGATGACACAATTACGGGCGACAGGAATCTCAAAAGAGGCAGAGGCAAAGCTTAAGCATGGAGAGTCGATAAACCGGTTGATAGTACAGTATAAGCATGAGCCTGTTTCGATGGAGGAGCAGATAATTTATCTATTCGCCCTGAATTCGGGCCGCCTGGATGATTTGACTTCTCCTGAGGCAAGAAAATTCAAACAAGAGGTTGGTTCGTTTGTTAATAAAAATATCCCCGAATATTTCTCGCAAATGCGGACAACCCGGAAACTTACCGATGAGCTTAAGGAGAAATTGACCCGGTGTATAGATGATTATATTAAGGCAATTTCGTAGTCGGCTATGAAGATTTTATCCAGCATAAAAAAAGATGTGGAATTTAATAAAGGATTACATAGCTTAATCGAGATATTGAAAAATATCGCGATCGCGCAATATCGTGCCCTGGAACGGAAGGTTAAACCCTATAAAAAATTAAACCTGGCTATCGAAAGTTTTTTTGAACTTATTAAAGAGAGTAAAGTTTCACATCTGTTTCTACAAGCGAAGAATAATTCCCAGATTGTAATAGCAATTACCTCGGACGCGGGATTGTTAGGAGGCTTAAATACGCGGGTGATCACGGCAGCTGTTAACGAGCTTGAAAAGACGCCGGGTCCGCTCATAGTCATTGGTGAGCGCGGAAAAGTTTATGCGCGCGAGAGCGATATACCCTTTATCAGTTTTGCCGGCATTGAAGATGAACAGCGGCATTTGCAGGCAATGCAGCTAAGGGATTATGTTATGGATAGGCTTCTAAAAGAATCGATAGGCCGCCTCAAGGTAGTTTATCCCCGGGCTTTATCTCTTTCCGCGCAGAAGGTGGAGATAATGCCGTTGTTGCCGTACGCGTGGGCTGATAAAAAAGCCGTGCCGGGGGAGATGCGAAACGATATTATTATTGAATCAAATCCCGGCGATATTGTAGAATACCTCATATACCTATGGATAGGGGGGCTTTTTGATGAGATTTTCGGGTTAAGCCGATTAGCGGAATTCGCGGCCCGCTTTGTGCATTTGGAAGAAAGTTCACAGAAACTAAAAGATATGGAGAAAACGTTAAGGCTTCAATATTTCAGGGCCAGGCATGAATTGATTGACTGTAACATGAGGGAACTTTTTGCCGCAAGGATGTTATATGCGAACAAATAAAGATAAGAAAATCACAGGCAGAATACTTGCGGTCCAGGGGCCGGTTGTGGACGTGAAGTTTTCTAAGGCGGAAGATGTTCCTAATGTTTTCGGGGTTATAAAAACAAAGACCGCGGATAATAAAGATGTCGTCTTGGAGGTGGCCGAGCATTTGCAGAACAATGTCGCCAGGTGTATTTCTATTAACTCGACCATAAATCTCAGGCGAAATTCAGAAGCTGCCGTAGAGGGTAACTTTATAGAGATTGCTGTCGGAGACTGGCTCTACGGAAGAATAATCAATGTCCTTGGCCAACCCGTGGACGAAAAAGAAGCCCCCCCGGATACACAGGAAAAACTACCCATAAGAAAAGGAGAGATGGGAAGCAAGCTTACGATTGATAAAAGCCGTAAAAGGGGCTTCAGCATAATGGAAACAGGAATCAAAATTATCGATCTGCTTTATCCCCTGGTGAAGGGCACTAAAACCGGAATACTTGGAGGGGCAGCCCTGGGAAAAAGTATATTAACCCTGGAAATTATACGTAACATTGTCAAGCAGTATGAAGGAAGTTGTGTATTCGCCGGAGTGGGTGAGAGAATCCGCGAAGGCAATGAACTATATTATGAACTCGCGAAACATGGAGTATTGTCCAAAACAATGATGACCTTCGGCCAGATGAACGAACCCCCCGGCGCGAGATTCGGGGTAGCTATGACCGGTATCACAATGGCTGAATCCATACAGCGCAAGAATCAGGATGTCCTTCTTTTTGTAGATAATATATTCAGATTTGTTCAGGCCGGCGCGGAGATATCCACGCTTTTGGGCAGGGTGCCTTCAGAAACAGGTTATCAACCGACTTTAATTTCAGAGGCAAGTGAATTTCATGAAAGGATACGGACTTCCCGGGAGGCGGGGGGCTCTATAACCGCTATCGAAGCTGTGTATGTGCCCGCGGATGATCTTAGCGATCCGGCTGTAGTGGCGATATTCAGTTTCCTGGATAATGTAATGGTACTTTCGCGTGAACGCGTTCAATTGGGATTATATCCGGCAATAGATCCCCTGCAGTCTTCAAGCGCTAATTTGGACGTCGATATCGTCGGAAGGCATCATTTTGAGATTGCCGAAGAGACAATCAGAATGTTTCAGAAATACGAAGAATTAAGGCGCATAGTTATGGTTATAGGTGTAGATGAGTTATCCGCTCAAGACCGCCTTCTCTATGACCGGGCCAAAAGACTTCAGAATTTTCTGACTCAACCATTTTTTGTGGCCGAAACTTATACAGGGAAAAAAGGCCAGTACGTCGCTCTTCAAAAAACCATTGAAGGTTGTGAAAGAATTATCCGGGGAAAACTTGATCGCGTGAAGGAAGAGGAGTTCTATCTTATAGGAGCATTGCCGTAATGAGTCTGGTGAAAAAATTTGATAAACTTTTATATGAAGGATTGCTGGAGAAGAAACTTATTTCGGAAAAAGATCTTCAACCTGTCCTGGAAGAGACAGATTCGAACCGCCGGAATCTTGCCAGGCTTTTGCTTGATAAGAAGCTTGTACCCGAAAATGACATCTTAACGATATTAGCCGAAAAATTGGAACTGTCTTGTGTCAATTTAAAAAATATATCGGTTGATAAATCAGTTATTGATAAAGTTCCGGTAAGAATCGCGTCTTATTACAAGTTTATTCCGTTAGAAATTCATAACAAGGTTTTAAAAATAGCTGCTTCTTTTCCCTTGGATATAAAGACTCAAGACGAAATAAGGATGCAGTTGGGCTATGAGATAAAGGAGGTTCTGTGCCGTGCGGATGAGATTGCCGATGGCCTGGAGAGATATTATGGGTTAGGAGCCGATACCATTCGTGAGATTGTTTCCAAAGAGCCCCAAGGCCCCGCTAACCCGGCGCAAGAGATAGAAAAAGAAGGCATAGAGGATATTGAAAAGCTGGCTGAAACCGCTTCTGTAATAAAATTGGTTAATCAATTGATCCTGGAGGGTTGGAGAAAGAGAGCTACGGATATCCATCTCGAACCATACAGAGAAAAAATAATACTGCGGTATAGAGTAGATGGTGTGCTTTATGATGCTTCGGTACCAACCGCATTAAAGAATTATTTTAAAGCTATTGTCTCGCGCATTAAGATAATGTCTAATCTGAATATTGTTGAGCGCAGGCTCCCTCAAGACGGAAGGGCGGTAGTAAAAGTTCAGGATCAAATGCTCGATCTTCGAATATCAACCATGCCTACACCTTTCGGTGAAAGCGTGGTAATAAGAATACTTCCTGCCAAGATGATTTTTGGCCTGGAAAAACTGGGACTTTCAGAAAAGGAGATCTCAATTTTTAGAGATTTAATCAAGAGGCCTCACGGAATAATCTTTATCACCGGCCCTACCGGAAGTGGTAAAACAACCAGTTTATACGCGTCCTTGAGTGAAATCAATACCAGGGAGCGTAAGATTATTACCCTGGAAGATCCTATCGAGTATGAGGTTGAGGGCATCACACAGATTCAGGTTATGCCTGAAATTAATTTGGATTTTGCCCGGGGACTGCGCAGTATTCTAAGGCACGATCCTGACGTTATTATGGTTGGAGAAGTAAGAGACCTGGAAACAGCAGAAGTCGCGGTTCGCGTTGCCTTGACAGGACACCTTGTCTTTTCCACATTGCATACCAATGACGCGGCCAGCGGTATTACGAGACTGATAGACATAGGTGTAGAGCCGTATCTGCTGGCATCCAGTGTGCAAGCCTTCATTGCTCAGCGGCTGGTGAGGGTGATATGTCCGGATTGCAAATATAAGGATAGAGAAGCACCTAAGGAGCTAAAGGAGTTAATCACGAGGGATTTAAGATTAAAATCAACTGAAGAAGTGAAAATATTTAGAGGGAAAGGATGTTCAAATTGTAATTTCACCGGTTTTTACGGCAGGACAGCGATTCATGAAGTCTTTTTAATAGATGAAGCAGCGAAAGCCCTGATATTAAAGAGGCTCACCATTAGCCAAATGAAAAAAGAAGCAGTAGCGAAAGGTATGCGTACTTTGCGGCAAAACGGTTGGCGTAAAGTAATTGATGGCACAACTGTACCGGAGGAGGTAATGAAGGTTACTTCTGCTGAGAGCCGGACAATGTTGCCTGAAACGTTATCACCTGAAACGTTCACATCTGATAAAAGAATTTATGAGCGCCTGGACACTAAGGTCAGTATGCGGTACAAGGCTTTTAAATCACTGGAAGATCTTGCTAAAAGAACGGATATTGTGCCTGAAACATTCACTATCTGTAAAAATCTTTCCGGAGGCGGGCTTCTTTTTGTTTCTGACGTAGAACTCCCGGCAGGCTCAATCCTGAGTCTCAAAATAGAATTGTCCGATGGTGAAAGGCCTATCGAAACTCTGGCAAAAGTGGTACGAACAGAAAAAACGGATGATGGGCATTATGATGTTGCGGTATGTTTTCTGGACATGGTGAGCGGTGACAGGCTCCGGCTTGATAAATATGTAAAAGAGGTTTAAAAGACATAAATGGCACTTTTTAAATATAAAGCAAAAACAGGGCCGCAGGGAATGGTAGATGGTGTTGTTGATGCCCGGTCTGAAAAGGAGGCGGTTGAAAAACTGAGTCAGATGGGGTATACACCCGTTTTGATGGAGAAAAAGGCTCCGGCTGAACAGGACAAAAAAGCTGTGGTATCGCGGTCTTCAATTAAAATAAAATCCCGCGAGATTACCGTTTTCAGCCGCCAGTTGGCTAGCCTTTTAAAATCAGGCGTTCCGATTTTAAGTGCCATAAATATAATATATGAACAATCTGAAAATCCCCGTTTGAAAGAACTTCTTGGCCGAATTTATGCCGGGGTAAAAGAAGGAATGATATTTTCTCAGGCTTTGAGCATGTTTCCACGCTCATTTTCTTCGCTTTTTGTCGCGATGGCCCGAACAGGAGAAGATTCAGGTAACTTACCCGAGGCTCTCATGAGAATATCCGATTACAGGTCAAAACAGGATGAGATGCTTTCTCGATTCAGAATGGCTTTAGCCTACCCTTTACTTATGGCGGCCGTTGGCCTGGCTACTGTGATTTTCATGTTTACTTTTGTAATTCCACGCCTTATGAGAGTTTATATTCAAATCGGACAAAATCTCCCTCTGCCGACAAAGATGATTATTGCCGCTAGTGACGGCCTTCGGCAATGGTGGTTATGGATACTCTTAATCCTCATAGCTTTTATTTTAGTTATTGGACGACAGATAAAGACAGATAGAGGCGCGCGTTTTGTAAGTACATTAAGACTGCGTTTACCCGTCTTCGGTAATTTTGTTCTGAAATCGGAACTATCCCGCTTCTGCCGTACTTTAGCTTTACTCATAAAAGGCGGTTTGCCTATATTGAATGCTATAGACATCTCTATTCCGGTATTGGAAAGTGAATTAATAAAAGATTTATTGAAAAAGGCCCGCGGGGAATTACAGGAGGGCGCTTCTTTTGGCGCGTATCTGAAAAAGGCAAGATTGATTCCTTCTTTTATGAGCAGCCTGATCATTGTCGGCGAAGAGTCAGGTAAGCTTGACGACTCTCTTAACGAGATAGCGAATATTTATGAAAGAGATACCGATGAGGCTATTAAGATATTCAGCACTCTATTAGAGCCTGTTATGATTTTGGTAATGGGGCTGGTTGTCGGATTCATAGTAATAGCTATGCTTTTGCCTATATTTGATATTAATGTGATGGCAAGATGAAAAAAATTAAAATTTTTTGTTATTTTTTTTCTTTTCTTTTGGTTATATTGTGGACGATTAATGTTTTTGCCGAAGATTGGAAGGAATTTAAGAGTGAGCATTTTATAGTTTATTTTACCGGGAATGATAATTTCGCGAAAGATGTGCTTCACAAAGCCGAAAAATACTACAGAAACGTTGCCATCGAATTAGGTTACTCCCGATATTCGGACTTCTGGAGCTGGGATAATCGGGTAAAGATTTATGTATATCCGGATCGCGAAACTTATCTAAAAAAAACTAAACAAATAAGCTGGTCTCATGGTATGGCCGACTACCAGAAAAAATCAATATCGAGCTATGAAAAAAGCAAAGATTTTACGTTGTCCGTTTTGCCTCACGAAATCGCGCATTTGATATTCAGGGATTTTGTCGGATTTGAGGGTGAAATACCCCTCTGGCTGGATGAAGGCGTTGCCCAATGGGCGGAAGAAGCAAGAAGGGAACGATTTAAGACAGCTCTTAAACAGCTTTACGAGAAAGATGCCCTGCTTCTCTTAAGTGATCTGATGAAATTAGACGTTAGAAGATTTACTGAAAATCGGCTCTATATCCGGCCCACTATTACAAAAAATGGCGATGGAGGAGTTGTATTTTTAAGTCTTGACCAGTTTATTAGCACATACTATTTAGAAGGAGTGGGCTTGGTGGGATTTCTAATCGAGAAGTACGGTTCGAATCGTTTTGCCGACTTTTGCCGACAGTTGAGGGACGGTAAAACAATGAATGGAGCATTGAAGAGCGCCTATCCGAATTATATCAAAAACATTGAAGATTTGGAAAAGAAATGGAGAGAACATCTTTCGCGAATGTGATGTGGGAAAGGAGAGTTTTTTTATGATTACAAAGGTTAAGAATAAATTAAAGAGATTTTCTGTCTCTGGTTTTACATTAATTGAACTCATGCTGGTTATAATTATTATAGGGGCATTGGCGGCAATGGTGATACCAAGGCTGACGGGCAGGGGTGAACAGGCCCGTGCGGCAGCAGCCCGCGCGGATGTAAAGGTAAATATAGCCACAGCATTGAAGCTTTATGAATTAGACAACGGTAGTTTTCCGGATGCACAGCAAGGCTTAAGTGCCTTATTGACTAAACCGGCTTCGGCGCTCAACTGGAACGGCCCTTATCTGGAAAACAAACCCGTTGATCCCTGGGGCAGGGAATATCGGTATAAGTCTCCCGGTGAACATAGAACTGATTATGATTTGTACTCTTTAGGTAAAGATGGTGTGGAAAGCGCGGACGATGTTACAAACTGGGAATAAGGGGTTTACGCTTTTTGAGGTAATAGTAACCACGGCTATTTTGTCAGTGGCGATATTATTTATTTATGAAGGATTTTTTGTTTGTTTGGACTCATTTAACTATTGCTCTAATCATTTACATGCCATTTCCTGGCTGGATGGGAAGATATGGCAGGCCCAGAACGAGATAACCCATTTTGGCTCCGAAGCTCATATTCAGAGCGAGGGAGAATTTACCAGGGGAAACAGAAGCTTTCAATGGAGCTTATCGCCATGGCTGATAGATAGCGATAAAGGATTATACAAAATAGATTTATTTCTTAATTGGCGGGAAGGCAAAAGACAGATAAGCTTAAAAAGGGCAGCTTATGCCATATATGAATATCAAGAGCAATAAGTCAGCTTTTACACTCATAGAGATGCTGATAGTTACAGCGATTATATCCGTAATTTCTTTGGCGATATTTTCCACTTTCAATAACGGCATAAAGATTTGGCAAAGGGTTAATAATCCTCTGCCCGGTGAAGATACGGCTATTTTTTTAAATAAATTCAGCCGCGATTTAAGAAGAACTTTTAACTTTGAAGGGATTGAATTTATAGGCGAAAAAGATAGGGTCGAATTTGCGTCTCTTGTCACCAGCCGGAATCTTCAGATAACAACTGTTGGGAAAATCGTTTATTCCTATAATACTTCAAACGAAACTTTAGACCGGATAGAAAAAGATTTTTCTCAAATTTACAGCGGTGAAAAAGGCAGTGTAATCCAGGTTTTATCAAAAATAACGGATTTAAATTTTCTATATTATTATTACGATACTGAGAAGAAAGAATTTAATTGGGAGGACAGTTGGCATAAAGGAAGATTTCCTCTTGCTGTAAGACTGGAGTTAAAGATAAATATAAATAGTGATGGAGATATCGAAACGTATGTCAAAACCGTTAACCTGCCCGTCAGCACAATGTTATGATAAAGGCAGCATATTAATAATTACTCTTTGGCTATTATGTCTTTTAACTGTTCTCACGGTGTATCTTGGCGCGGGCATAAGACAGAAGTTTATATTCGTAAATAGACTTGAAGAGTTGAGCAGCTTGCGCTTTATTGCCGAAGCCGGGGTGAAAAAAGCGATTGTCGAAGTGACTAAGGATCCGGACAAAGGTTACGATTCCTTAAAGGATAGCTGGAGCAATAACCCCGCTGTATTCAAAGACATAAAAATTGACAATGGGAGTTTTAGTATTTACTATGATTACATGGACGAACTTTCGGGATTGAGAAAAATGGGATATGGCCTGGTGGATGAAGAAAGTAAAATAAATATTGGTCATATGGGCCAACATGTACTTAGCCGCCTTTTTAAAACTGTCCTGAATTTCGGCGATATGGAAGCTCAGGAGCTTGCCGCTTCTATTGTTGATTGGCGTGATAATGACAGTCTCTTGTCTATACCGCTTGGCAGCGCGGAAGACTCTTATTATAAGAGCAGGCCGCATGCTTATGAGGCAAAAGACGCGCCGTTTGATATTTTGGATGAGGTGGTTTTAGTTAAGGATATGGATATGGAAACCTTTAACCGGATTAAAAATTATATTACCATTTATGGCAGCGGCAGGATAAATATCAACACTGCTTCCAGAGAAGTTCTCTTATCATTAGGGTTAAATCGGTTATTAGTTGATAAAATATTATTTTTCCGGCGCGGCGAAGATGGTATTCCATTTACCCGGGATGATAACGCGTTTAAAACAGTACCGGAAATCCTGCCGAAACTTAGCCAATTCGCGCCCTTAAGTGATTCAGAGGCGGCTCTGTTTAGCGGCATAATAAACAAGTACTTAACAACCAACGCTACTACTTTTATGGCTAATGTTTCGGCCAGGCTGGATACAGGCGGCGATACTGAGATAACGGCCATAATTGACCGTAGCGGAAACGTATTATATTGGAGAGACTTCTGATATATGTTCGGCAACTTAAAAGTTAAAAAGACAAGGCCCGCGTCCCGCCTTGGCAGCCGGGAACTCGTAGGAGTAGATTTTTGCGGGCAAACCCTAAAGATGGTTTATGTAAGGCAGTCCACATCGCGTAAGATTGAAATTATAAATCTCATAGAGAAAAATATTAGCGGCTTATCAGAAGATGATATATCGAAGAATATTAATTCAGGTTTCAAAGAGTTGCGGCCAAAAAAACCCGGCATAATAGATATTATACCCCCGCATTTTGTCATAACCAAAAATATTGAGGTACCCTCTGTCGATTCAAATGAAATAAGAAAGATTATAGATCTCCAGGCCAACAGGCATACCCCTTATTCGCGTGAAGAGATTATAGTGGATTATATAGATATGGGGGTATTAAAACACAGTTATACAAAGATACTTCTAATAATTGTGCCCAAAAAGCTTATAAAAAAACATTTCGAAATATTAAATAAAGCAGGCCTTAGAATTGAAAAAATAGTGTTTCCGCCGGAGGCTTTGGCTATATCCGCGCCGGGGTTGCTTGGATTGAAAACAGAAGAAGCGCCGGCAATCATTGTGCATGTTGATAAAGAATCCACAGAATTCACGGTTGTCTATAGAAGTAAAATATTATTTACACGGAGCATACCCCTCGGGATACAACATCTTGTTGATCAGGAAGAAAGCCATAGGGCACGGTTATTAGACGAACTTAAGAAATCTCTCGAATTATATCAAAGCGAAAATGTTGAAAAAGCTGCTGACAAAATCTTTTTAACCGGAGCGGTTGAAGCATCCAGGGATTTAGATACTTATTTAACCGCCGCCATAAATTTACATACGGCAAAAATTCCCTATCTCGGAAATTTAACTCTTTCAGATAAGGTTAAGAATATTCTCTCAAGCAGGAAAGATATATCTTTTTTGAATGTTATTGTATCGGTGCTTTCTCATAATGAGACCAAAGTCAATTTTATTCCCGATGATATAAAAATGACAAGGACGATTGAACAGAGAGGGAAGAATCTGATTAAAACAGGTATTCTTATCCTAACCATGTGCGTTCTCATATTTACTATATTAATAAGTAACATTTATTTTAAAGAAACTTATTTGAAACACCTTACCTCGGAATATCAAACCCTGAATAACGAGGCTCAAAAGCTCGAGAAAAATTTTCCGGATCGCTATAACCCAGGGAAAGTGAAATATTAAGACTGATCGACGACAACCAACGAGCGAAGAAATACAGCGAGTTCATCTTCTTCGACAATGCCCTGCGCTGCTTCAACTATTTTTTCTCCCAGTTGTTCCACGTCAAACTCTATATTAATGCCATTTA
>CBDURG010000017.1:0-22393 GCA_965369805.1 uncultured bacterium | reverse complement strand
GAAGAAGGTGTAATTACTATAATAAATTATTCAGGAACCGATAATAATTCAATTGAATATTTATGGGATTTTGGAGATAGCACTTATAGTACTGAAGCATATCCAACTCATGTTTACGAATTTGAAGGTATTTATACATTTTGCCCCCCTGAAATTACAGGGTACGATTATTCTCGCAGTGGCGCTGGGGGATTTTCAAAGTTTCTTAAATCTAAGTACAGGACAATTAGGGAATATAATTCGAGAAACGGGACAAAAATCCGGAGTTTTGAAGAAGTGTTTCCGCCTGAGAATTTTGGATGTGAAGATATAAGGGATGTAAGAAAAAATATTGACTGGGCCCAGTTTTCAGGGGTGTTTTACAGGAAGGTTTTGTCAAAATGTTTGTCGTACATGCCTGGGACAAGAGTTCCCCTCATAGTTAACTGGAACCCCTTATCTACCAATTGCGCTGATACCTTTTTTAGCAGGAGCGATTTTTCAGTTTTTGGTGATATCGCCTCTTGGGGATTTACAAACTGGACTAAATATCCGTATGAGGATAAAAAATCGTATATTACGTACCAGATAATGGCGGGGAAGCATCCGGGTGTATGTCTTGAAGAAAACTGGGGCTTTAGCAAGATTTATAACAAAATATTTAGCAGTTCAATTCCAAGCTTTTATCAGAGCATGCTTTACTTTGCCTATGGGGCTAAAGGCATGAATTATTATACCGGTGTCGCGACAGATTCATGGGATATAAATATTGATTCATATCATGAGAAACCTTATCCTGCCTCGGCTCCTGTTAGTGCAAATTCGGAAAAGACAGATAAATTTTATGTAGCATCTCTAATAAACGAGTTTTTCAGTAACTGTTCCCACAATGCAATTGAATCAAAAGTTGAATATGATGTTTTCTGGGGTTGTTATATGCCGTATATCTGGGCAGCCTCATGGAGGGCGGAGTCTGAGACGTGGCAAAAAGCAGGGATAAAAACAAAACCCGAATGCATAGAAGAAGGATTGATACCTCTTATGCTCGAAGCTGATAAAAGGATGTCTAAGGTTGGAATAAAATACCTTGAGAATGAAGAAGTTTCGAAGCTTCTTGAAGCAGATAAGATTGTGTTGAAATTATCGGATTGGATGGACAAAAATACTCAGACTAAGTTAATAAATTATGTAAAATCAGGGGGAAAGCTTTTTATTTACGGAACAGTCCCTTATTTACAAGATGATTTCAAGCCATGCTCTGTTATGATGAGCGCGATTAAGCTTAAAAAAGAAGAGATTGGAAAGGCATTTGAAAAGAAAATAGGCAGGGGTAAAATAGTATTCTATCCGGGGCCTATTTTAGAAAATGAAAAAGTGATTTCTTCTATTCTCGGAAGTAAGCCTAAAAAAACTCCCGGATTTGATGTCGTAAAGTCCAGAAATAAAGAAACAAGGCTTATTTATTTTATTTCAAGGGATGATAAGACATCCAGGTTTTTCGGGAGTATTGGGAGAGAAATGTTGGAAGTTACGGGTGTTCCGGGGGGAGCTTCTGTAGCCAGTTTTAAAAAGGGCAAAATTGAAGGATTTCTTATAAAAGGAATTAATGACCTTAAAAAAACCGCTGTTGCTCCGTCCCTGAAATTTAGAGGTTGGGAAATTTCTTTATCCAAAGGCGGGGACATGGTGGTAACTTTGTCGGGCAAGCTAATGGAAGTGTCTGTATTGTGTGATGTAGAAAATGTTAGGATGAAAGTTCAACCCGAAAAACTAAAACTGGCAAAGGTTTTGAAGAAGAACAGGAATATTACGGAAGAGCTAAAGGTTATAAAAACCCGGAAAAGTTTTTCTTTCGGAGTTGAATCTCTTAAGAAGGGATTCAAATATGAGATTATATTTAAATGACGCGGGAGTAGGGAGTAAAGAAAGATGAAAGGTTTTCTGTTTTTGTTGTGTATGTTGTTGAGTTCTTCCTTATACGCGGGGGGATTTTTTGACAGTATGACTGATGCCCAAAATGCTTACATAGAGGAAAATTATATTGAAGCGTGCAATCGGCTTAAAGACGCGATACGCCTTAGCTGGGAAAAAGTGGATTTGCAGGCGCGCAATGTGAATTTTATAAAAGGCGGGCCTTCGGATTTTAACAATTATACAATCAGAGAAAAGTCACCGTTTATAAGCGGTGAGGAGATACATGTTTATCTGGAACCCATAGGATTTACCGTAAAAAAAGAAAGTGATGGATATATTGCCAGTTTGACTGCTGATTACAGGCTTGTTGACGCGAATGAAAATGTTCTTGCCGAAGAAAAAGGGTTTGGCGATTTTGAGTATAAAGAAATATCTTTTTTCACGGAGATATCTCTTAATATGAATTTTGATTTTGAAGGGCTTGTTGATGGAAAATATACCCTTGAAATTACGATTACGGATAAGCTGGCCGGGAAGAATTATACGGCAAAAAAGGATTTTGAATTTGTTTCGGAAACCCCGAAAGAAAAAACAATCACAGAGAACACGGAAAGTGTAGATAAAAACGGAAAAACAAACCAGAGATAGGACGCAGCCTATAGTTCTCAGCGATTTGTTTTGCGAAGCGAAACAGCAGGGGATTGACGCTGATAAAACTATGATTAGCTTTGAAGAATATATTTAAATCAAAAAACTTCTTTTGTTTTAATCATAAATAATCTGCGTAAATCAGTGTCAAAAATTATTTCTAAGTTTTTAGTTTGTTATTTGTATATAGTAATTTGCTTTTATCTGTGTATAAAATGAAGTTTTATCGGTGTTAATCTGTGGTTAAATTCTGTTAATCATATGAAATATCTTCTTATATCCAATCCTGTCGCGGGAAAAAATTCCACTTAGTTTGTCATTACTGGTAAATAGCGCGATTGGTGGCATTCTTAATATGAAGTATTCGGCGGTAAGTAAAGCCGCGTTGGGGTAAAATATGATGAGAAAAATTCTACCATTTATATTAATTACAGTTCTTTTTTCTTTCTCGGCAAAAGCTGAGGAAAAGGAGGAGGGTTTTTACGAACAAATTAGTCGTGCTATCATACGATTAGAGCATGTTGAACAGATCAAAAAGGAAGGCTCGGATATTATAGAAACAAGGAATATCTCTGACGGCACAGCATTTTTTGTAGCTAGTGGAAAGGATTTATATTTAGTTTCAGCCAGACATGTAGTAGACAAAAATCATGATTTACACGCAAGAGTACGTTGTAAAAACAAAATAACGCAAAAAATAGAAGTTATCTTGTTAACAACTCCGAAAAATCGATGGATATTTCATAATATTACCGGAGATAATAATACAAATTATGTTGATGTCGCTGTACAAAAAATTGGCTGGATTAACAATCGAAGCATTAAACACTTCAGATTTGAACCAAAAACATCAAATGATTTTGAAAAGAATCAACTCCCTTATGAAGATCCATTGCCTCCTAAATCTATCCTTTCGTTTGGATTCCCTATGAATATCGGATTTGAATTGTTAGAACAAAGGCCTTTTGGACGATCAGGGATAATAGCAATGGTTACCGGAAAAGAATTTTTAAAATTGGAAAACGGAAAATTTGCCGAAGAAAAAGATATCATACTTGACATAAATATGTTTCCCGGCAATAGCGGTAGCCCTGTAATAAATAAAATGGACTCAACTGACCCCAAAACAACACTTCTTGGCCTGATAGTCGCTACTAACTTGAAAATGAATTTTGCTATTATGGAACCTGTTTCTCGAATTATAGAAACTTTAGATTTGGCCAGAGAACAATCTAAAGACAATATAAACTTTTGGTCTTTAATAAGAACACCCTAACGACACACCAGACTGTGTGAAAGCTCCCCTAAACTTTTCAGGTTCCATGCCGCAATCTTATTCGTTTTACGCTTATACTGACGATACAGAAATTGAAGTTGTTCCTGAACATTCGTCTGTTTAGCAGGACATAATCTCAACCAGCTTTAGCAATGATTTATCAATCGGTTTTTTCTTTTTCCAGGCTATTTCAAGAGGATTGCTAATCACTTCATTTTTTTGTATTCCCACCATAGCGCATTTGGTGCCGTTGATGAGTTCTTCTACCGCGGCGTTGCCGAGTCTTGTCGCTAATATTCTGTCCAGGGCGGATGGTATCCCGCCTCTTTGCTGATAGCCGATAACAGATACTCTGGTTTCATACCCCGCTTTTTCCCTTATTTTTTCCGCTATTTCGAGGGCATTTCCCGCGTCGTCCCCTTCTGCCACGATTATAATTGAACTAACTTTGCCTCTTTTTTTGTAGTTCTGCAGCTGGTTGATTATTTTTGTTATGTTTGTGGGTGTTTCCGGAATGAGGGCATCTTCCGCGCCTCCCGCGATGGCACTTGCAAGCGCGATAAATCCTGCATGCCGCCCCATGACTTCGATGAGAAAAAGCCTATTATGTGAAACTGCTGTGTCCCTTATTTTGTCTATTGCTTCTATTGCGGTGTCAATGGCTGTGTAAAAACCAATGGTATAATCTGTTCCGGCAATGTCATTATCAATTGTCCCCGGGACTCCGATTACCGGAAAATCAGTTTCTTGATAAAGCTCATGAGCACCTCTGTAACTGCCGTCCCCGCCTATAACGATAAGGCCGTTAACCCGGTGTTTTTTTAAAGTGTTAAAAGCTTTTTTTCTGCCGGCCTTTGTTTTAAACCCTTTGCTTCTGGCAGAGTATAAAATAGTTCCGCCCCTGTTAATAATTCCTCCCACAGACCTGCTGGTAAGAGGGGTGGTAATATTTTTTATCAGTCCGTCATATCCCCATTTGACTCCGATAACTTCTATCTTGTTGTAAATGGCTGTCCTGACAACTGCCCTTATTGCGGGATTCATTCCCGGGCTGTCTCCTCCGCTTGTCAAAACTGCAATTTTTTTAAGCTTTTTTATCTTTTTCCCGGGCATGAAATTCCTCCGTATTTTTAATTGTTAAGCTTGTATCTCATATCTATGTCTCTTGCGAATCGAAGAAAATTAAATCATTTACTCTTCACCATTCACTATGCACTGCTTTTCCTATTCGCCAATTATCTGAACTACAATTGTTCTGTCTCTTGTGCGGTTATCGAAATCCACGAGGATTATCTGCTGCCATGTTCCCAGCAAAAGAGTTGCTTTGTCGAAAGGAACCGTAAGAGACGGCCCCAGCAGACTTGCTCTTGCATGTGAGTGTCCGTTGCCGTCATGCCATGTTTCCTCGTGATGATAGGGTATATCTTCCGGCGCTATCCTGTCAAAAAGCGATTTTATGTCTTTTACCAGGCCCGGTTCATATTCGACAGTTGTAAGTGCGGCGGTAGAACCGGAAACGAAGATACACACTATTCCCGAGGTAAAGTTACTTTTTTGGACCGCGCTCTCAACACTTTTAGAGATATTTATAATATCCCCATGTCCTTTTGTAGAAAGATTGATATAAGAAGTTTTTACGCTCATTATGTTTACTCTCCTATAAGATTATCCGATTAAAATAAATAGTATTTGCTTTTTTTATTAAAAATGAGTATATTTTTGATTCTTTTGCGAATAATTAAGTTAACCTTGCAAAAAGGGGTTCCAAACGTTAGAATTACCCTTCTTGTGTGTCTGGTGTGACTTTAATATAAGCATAATATGTATTATAATAAAGGTAAAGATATTTTGGTTTTAATCCGGGGGATAATAATATGGATAGAAAGTTAAAGTTGGGGTTGCCGAAAGGGAGTCTCCAGGAATCTACTTTCGAAATGCTCAGAAAAGCGGGATATTCGGTAAGCGTAGGGGATCGATCTTATAAACCTTCTATAGACGATTTAGAGGTGGCCCCTTTACTAATAAGGGCTCAGGAAATGGCAAGATATGTGGAACAGGGGGTTATTGACGCGGGCATAACAGGGCAAGATTGGGTTGAAGAGTGCGGCGCAAAGGTTGTAGAAGTATCGGACCTTGTATATGCGAAGCAGGGAATGAGGCCTGTTCGGTGGGTTCTTGCGGTGCCGGTTAACTCAAAAATAAGGTCTGTTAAGGATCTTAATGGGAAGAGGATTGCTACTGAAGCGGTTAATTTGGCAAAAAAGTATTTAAGAAAAAATAAAGTGAAAGCTGATGTAGAATTTTCTTGGGGAGCGACGGAAATAAAAGCTCCTGAACTTGTAGACGCTATAATAGAACTTACAGAAACAGGTTCGTCATTGAGAGCAAATAATTTAAGGATAGTTGATACTGTGTTAGAATCAACTACCAGATTTATCGCGAACAAAAAAGCCTGGGAAAACCCCTGGAAAAGGGGAAAAATTGAGAAGCTTGCCATGCTTCTTGAAGGAGCTCTGAAAGCCGTAGGAAAAGTCGGAGTAAAAATGAATGTTTTTGAGGAAAGCTTAAACCAGGTTATAAAAACTCTGCCTTCTCTGACATCTCCGACAGTATCACATCTGAATAAAAAGGGATGGCTTGCTTTGGAAGTCGTTATGGATGAAAGTATCGTGAGGGACATGATTCCTGCGCTTAAAAAAGCCGGTGCTGTGGGGATAATTGAATATCCATTGAACAAAGTTATAGACTAAAAAGTAGAGAAAAATAAAAATGTTGTTTTTCTCGGGATTAACTTAAAAGGAGGAAGCAAGATGCCTTGCGGAAGAAAGCATAGAAAATCGAAGATTAATAAACACAAGCGCAAAAAAAGAAGCCGTGCTGACCGTCATAAGAAAAAATAATAGGGAGTGATGTGATTTGAAATCATTCTTGAAAAGTTGTGTTTTTATCCTGACATTAACTCTGGGTTCTCTTTGTTGTTTTTCGGCTCAAAAAGTATCAAAATTTTTGCCGGAAGAAGAACACAAAATTGCGGAACTTGTTTCCACCCGTTCGATAGCGCATTATATGGCGGGAGTAGTTTACGAACTAGATGGAGATTTAGAAAAAGCTTTAGAACAATATTCTGAAGCTTACGAAATTGAACCGGGCAATATAAATATATTATATCGCATTGGCAATACGCAATTTCGTCTCCAAAAATTCGAAGAAGCGGAAAAAAGTTTTGTTATTGCCACCAGGATTTCCCCTGACAAATCTTTAGCACATTTTCTTTTGGCTATGGTTTATGATTTGCGCGGCAAATTAAAAGAAGCGGAGATGAGTTATAAAAAGGGTATAAGCTATGCCCCGGAGAATCTTGCCGGATATATCGGACTTGGTACGATTTATGTTAAGCAGGAAAAAACAGATGAAGCGATAGAAGTTTATAAGAAAGCGCTCGGTTTCTATCCTGATGATGAAGGTCTGTGGTTTAAGGTGGGATTAATTTACTCCGCGCGAAAGGAAAAGAAGAAAGCCATAGAATATCTCTCAAAAGCTGTTGCGCTTAATCCTGATTGGCTGCAGGCGGAACTTATGCTTGCCATGGAGCTGGAGCTTGATGAAAGGTTTGAGGAAGCGTTTAAGGTTTATGAAAAATCCGCGGAATTGATGCCTTCCGATATAAGTATTTATGCAAAGCTTGCTGAGTTGTCCAGGAAAATTGGCAATTTTGAAAACGCGGAAAAATATTATAAAAGACTGATCTATTTTGACAGTGATAACTTGGAAAACTACATTGCTCTCGGAGCAATTTACCTTCAGAATAGTAAACTGGAGGAAGCTCTTGAAATTATTCAGGAAGGCAGGGAGAAAAATTTTGAAGCTCCGAGATTGTTTTTTATCCTTGGTATAATTTACTTCCAAATGAACAACAATATGGAAGCTATCGCTGCATATAAACGCGCGCTGGATCTCGGGGGAAATGAAGATGGCATCCTCTATCATCTTGGAGCTGCTTATGAAAGGGTGGGAGAATATGAAAAAGCGGTTGAGGTGTTCAGGTCGGTTATAGAAAACGATCCGGGGAACGCGAATGCATGTAATTATCTTGGGTATTTGTTTGCCGAAAAAGGTGAGAATTTGGACGAGGCAGTTGATCTGATAAAAGAAGCTTTAAAGAAAGAGCCTGCCAACGGCGCTTTTATTGATAGCCTGGGATGGGCGTATTTTAAACAGGGGAAACTTTTAGAAGCGACGCGTACTTTAAAACGTGCAGTTAGTATTATTAATGATGATCCTCTGATAATAGAGCACCTTGGAGATGTTTACTATGAGAGAGGATTGAAAAAACAGGCAAAAAAACAATGGGAACGGTCGTTGAAATTTAATCCCGATAACGAAAATTTAAGAAAGAAAATTGAGAAAACCCGCGATTGAAAATTAATGCTCCCGCAAAATTAAATCTATTCCTTGAAGTCCTGTCAAAACGTAAGGATGGTTATCACAACATTGAAACTGTAATGATTCCGGTTTCTCTTTTTGATGAAATAACTGTAGATAAATCGGATAGAATCAGTGTCGAATGTGATAATAAACTCCTGTCCGGGAAAAACAACCTGGCATTCAAAGCGATTTTACAACTCAAAAGCCTTTTTCCCGAAAAAATTAAGGGGGCTTATGTTTATATTAAAAAAAGGATACCTGTCGCAGCGGGCCTTGGTGGAGGTTCCAGCGATTGTGCTGCTGTTTTAAAAGCGGTTAATAGTCTTTATAACCTTGCTCTTTCTTCCCGTGAACTAAAGGGGATAGGGGTAAAACTTGGCGCGGATGTGCCCTATTTTATTGACACTCAGGCGTCTCTTTGTCATGGAATAGGAGATGAAATTAAACCTTTAAAAATAGCTTCTAAATTGAGTTTTGTCCTTATAAATCCGCAGGTGGAATTATCGACATATAGTGTCTATTCTTCCTTAAAAACAAACTTGACACAAAAACCTAAAAGTATTAACATGTTGCTGCGTAGTTTGTACAAAGGTGACATGACAGATATAGTCAATGGAATGTTTAATAGACTTCAGAATATCTGTGAAAAGAAAGTGCCGGTTGTTCGGGAATTAATGGCTGTTCTTTGTGAAAGGGGTGCTCTCAAAGCAATGGTTTCGGGAAGCGGCCCTACAGTTTTTGGTGTTTGCAGAACATTGGGCGATGCAGAACGAATAAAAAAGGGAATATGTGGAAGTTTAAATTTCAAATGTTCCGTTTTTAGTGTGGGGTCTATATAATAGCGTGTATGCCGGGAAACACAGTGATATAGTTCAACGCCACAATTACAGGTGAGACGGGGAGGAAGTGTTATGGAAATCACGGAAGTAAGGCTGACTTTAAAAGAATCTGAAGACCGGAAACTTAAGGCATTTGCAACAATAACATTTGACAGTATGTTTGTTGTGAGAGACCTTAAAGTAATTGAAGGAAAGAAAGGCCTTTTTGTGGCTATGCCTAGTAGAAAAGTTACTTACCCGTGTTCTAAATGTGGTCACAGGAATGCTTCAAGGGATAGATTTTGTGCAAACTGCGGGGAAAAATTAATTCCAAGAAAAGAGGATATAACAAGTGAGGAAGGGCGTCAGAGTGAGCACAGAGATATAGCTCATCCCATAACTGCGGAAACAAGAGAGTACATCCAGGGAAAGGTTATTGACGCCTATAAGATTGAGTGCGAAAAACGGGGTAGGGCGGCAGATTTGCCGGTTGTAGAAAAAGAGAAAGGGGATAATTCATAATCCTTAGTCAAAATTTCCTTTAAAAAGTTAAATAGGGATGAGACAGATAAGTGTTAATTCTGGTTGACATCCATAAGTGTAGTAGTATATGATTCGCTTGATTCACCGGTTTTTTGAGTATCCTCCATGAAATGTAGAGGATTTTACCCACGCTCAAAATATAATTGTAAAAGTTCAAGGCTGTGGGTATCTACCCGCGGTCTTTTTTATTGTTTTGGGGTTTTTTGTGGCTCTTTCTTGAATTGCCCGGTAGTGTAATGGTAGCACAAGGGTTTTTGGAGCCCTCTGTCCAGGTTCGAGCCCTGGCCGGGCAGCCAAGATTTGCCTCTGGTAAATTTTGTCCCGGAGCATGCGCAGTAAATTTCAAAGAAATTTACCAGCGTTTACACAAAGGACAACTTTGATTCCCCGGGGTAAAGGGAACAGCATCTTTTAAACGAATGATCGGCGATAGATATGGCTTTTTCAAAAAATAGAGCTTCTAGTAGTTTTAAAATTTTATGTAAAAATCAGGGAGAGGATTCTATGAAAATTTTCGCGGGTAATGCAAATCCTGATCTAGCTGAAAAAATTGTCAAAAATTTAAACACCAGGTTAGGCGGTTGTGAGGTTTTATCCTTTCCGGATGGGGAGGTAATGGTTAAGATTCTGGAGAATGTCAGAGGACTCGATGTTTTTGTAGTTCAGCCTATTTGTCCTCCGAATGTAAATAATTATCTGATGGAGCTTCTTATTATGATTGATGCTATGAGAAGATCTTCAGCGAATAGAATAACAGCTGTGATTCCGTATTATGGTTATGCGCGGCAGGACAGAAAAGATCAGCCCCGCGTTCCGATTACTGCAAAGCTTGTGGCAAATCTTGTAACAGCGGCGGGCGCGGATAGGGTTCTCACAATGGATCTTCATGCCGATCAGATTCAAGGCTTTTTTGATATTCCTGTTGACCATCTTTATGCTGCGCCTGTTTTTATAGATTATTTTAAAAAGAAAAAAATGACAGATGGAGATGTTGTTATTATTTCACCCGACGAAGGAGGGATAAAAACCGCGCATGCATGGGCTAAAAGACTTAACGCGAATCTTGCGGCCATAGACAAAAGAAGAATTACCGGAACAGAAACCCAGGTTTTTAATATTATGGGAGATGTAAAGAAAAGAGCTGCAATTATTGTTGATGATATTGTGAGTACAGCGGGTTCACTCTGCGATGCGGCAAAACTTATAAAGGAACGGGGAGTGAAAGAAGTTTATGCGGCTATTTCACATCCTGTTTTGGTAGAACCGGCTGTTGAAAGAATTGAAAATTCAGAGATTAAGAAGCTTTTAGTAACAGATACAATACCGCTCGGAGATAAACTAAAACGGTGCTCGAAAATAGAGATTTTAAGTGTTTCAGGTTTGTTGGCTGAAGCTATTAAAAGGATTCATAACGGTGAATCCGTAAGTTCGTTGTTTATTTAACAAAAACTGATTACTGATAACGCAGTAAATTATTATTGCAGGATGGAGGGAATATGGCTGAGGTGTTTTTGGATGTACAAGTGAGAGAAAAAAAAGGTACCGGTGGAGCAAGGAGCGTAAGAAGAGACGGATATATACCGGCGGTAATCTATGCCCATGGTGAAGACGCTCTTTTAATTATGATTGATAAGAGGCAGTTTAGTAATGTTGTTCGCGGGCATACCAGTGAAAATGTTCTCATTGATATGAAAATTGAGAAACAGGAAAAATCAAAAAAAGCGATAATTAAGGAAATACAGGTGCATCCGGTTTCAGATGAAATTATCCACATAGATTTCAGTGAAGTGTTCATGGATGAAAAAATGCGTACTCGGGTTCCTGTTGTTGAGAAAGGGGAGGCAAAAGGTGTTAAAGATCAGGGTGGTGTTCTCGAACATATCGTAAGAGATATTGAGATAGAATGTCTTCCCTCGGAAATTCCCGAAAAGATAGAGGTTGACATAAGCGATCTGGAAGTAGGTAAATCTATACATGTTTCCGATATTGTTTTTTCTGAGGGGATAAAAGTGCTTACAGATCTTGCACTTGTGGTTTTTTCAGTTGCTATACCCAAGGTAGCTGAAGAAGCGGTTCCTGCTGAAGGCGAAGAAGTAGCTGCTGAGCCTGAAATCATTGGAAAGAAAGAAAAGGAAGAAGCCGGAGAAGAACAAGCGGAAGAAAAGGGAAGAAAAGAAGGAACAGACAAGAAAAAATGAAAATTGTAGCAGGGCTTGGTAATCCCGGGAAAGAGTATGAAGGAACACGGCATAATATAGGATTTGAAGTTCTCGATATCCTCTTGGATCGTTTTAACGCTCAATTTTCAGAGAAAAGTAAGTTTTATGGAGAAGCAGCTGAAACAAGGGTTAGCGAAGAAAAAGTTGTTTTTTTAAAGCCGCATACGTTTATGAATAACAGCGGGAGGGCAATTTATGCGGTTCTCAACTGGTATGACTGTGAGGCTTCGGATCTTGTGGTTGTTCTGGATGATGCCAGCATTTCTTTAGGCAACATCAGGGTTAGACAAAACGGGAGTTCAGCCGGGCACAAAGGGCTCAAGTCAATTATAGATTGTCTGGGAACCCAGGATTTTTCAAGAGTAAGGGTTGGTATAGGAAATTCTCCTGATATGGTCAACCATGTGTTGAACCGGTTTTCCAGGAAGACTAAAGCCGCGATACATGAAGCTATGATAGCGGCTGCTGATGCTGTTGAAATTATTATTAAAGAGTCTGTTGAGACAGCAATGAATGAATTTAATACGAAAGAAGACAATATTCAAGGAGGTGTAAGTTGAGTCTTTACGAAGGAATGTTTATCATCGAGGGGAAAATTGCGGATGATGATGTCCAGAAAGCGACATCTCAGATCGAAGAGCAAATTAGCAACAATAATGGCAAAGTTATTGAGAATAAGAGCATTGGACGGAGACAGCTTGCCTACGAAATAAAAGGATGTACCGAGGGAACATATGTGCTTATAGACTTTGAGCTTGATGGTCTTGCCCTCAAACCTATGCAGGAAAAATTGAAATTGGACCAGAAAATTTTGAGAGCCCTAATTCTTAAGAAAAATTAATTGCGGCACAAGGGGAGGAACTCATGGCAAGTTTGAATAAGGTACTTATAGTTGGTAATTTAACTAAGAAACCAGAACTGCGTTCTACAAAGGAAGGTTCATCTGTTTCGGATCTCAGAGTAGCGGTTTCAAGGACGTATTTGACAAGAGAAAAAGAAAAGCAGGAAGAAGTCTGTTATGTGGATGTTGTTGTATGGGCGCGTCAGGCTGAGACTTGTGCCGAATATCTGGATAAGGGGTCGGCTGTACTTGTGGAGGGAAGCCTCCAGCAGGATACATGGGAAACAAGTGCCGGAGAGAAAAGAAGCAAGATAAGGATAAGAGCTCAAAGAGTTCAATTTTTATCCAGGGCAAACAGGACTGAACCTTCTCAATCTTCCCAGGAAACACCGGCAGAAAATGCGGAACCAAGTGAAGATGATATTCCATTTTAACACTGAGTAGAGGAGATATAGTGCGGTATGAGAAATCAAAAGCAAAGAGATTCAAAACAAAAAAGGCCGAAGAGAGTATTTAGACAGAAAAAATGTAGATTTTGCGTGGAGAAGATTCATACTATAGATTATAAAGATGTTACTTCTCTCAGAAAATCTCTTACGGAGAAGGGAAAGATTTTGCCGCGTCGAATAACCGGAACATGCGCTAAACATCAAAGGCAATTATCTCTTGCGATAAAGAAAGCCCGATACATGGCGCTTGTAGCTTATATTGTAGATTAGCTGGTAAAAAAAGTGTATCATTACAAACTGTTTGGAGGCACGTGAATTATGAAAGTTGTCCTTTGCGAAAAAATTGGTAAACTTGGTAAAATTGGAGATATAGTAAATGTCTCTCCCGGCTATGCGAGAAATTATCTTTTTATAAAGAAACTGGCTATGGAGTTTACCAATTCTAACATGGCTCTTTTGAAGAGAAAAGCTGAAAAAGGGAAAAAACATGAAGAGCTTATAATTGAAGATGCCAAGGAACTGGCCAAAAGGATTTCAGAATGTTCCTGTACGATTTCTGTTGAAGCCGGTGAAGAAGACAAACTTTTTGGTGCTGTAACTTCTTCCGACATAGCACAGGCCCTTAAAGAAGAAGGATTAGAAATTGATAAGAAGCGGGTTGAAATTGAGGGCCCTATTAAGAAGCTTGGCGTCTATAATATTGATGTATCGGTTTATAAGGATGTAAAGGCTGCCTTTAAGTTGTGGATAGTTAAGAAATAGAACCCTGGTTTGATATAGATGGCTAAAAGTAAAAAATTTCCTGAAGGAAGAGTGCCTCCCTATAGCGATGATGCGGAAGCAGCAATTCTTGGTTCTATGCTGCTTGATAAAGAAGCAATCGGCATAGCAGTTGAGAGTCTAAGAAAAGAATGCTTCTATTCCGATGCCCACGCTAAGATTTTTGATGCTATCGTAAAAATATATGATAAGAATATTATTGTAGATCTGATAACTCTTTCAGACTATCTTCAGAGCAACGGTGAAATTGAAGCCGCGGGTGGAGCTTCCTATCTTTCAAAACTTTTAAATTATGTGCCGACTTCCGCGAATGTAAAACATTATATCCAGATAGTGAAAGAGAAGGCAATCTTAAGAGATTTGATAAGAACCTCGGGCGGTATTATTGAAGATTGCTACAGCCAGCCTGACGAAATATCCAAGGTTCTTGACAGAGCGGAAAGAAATATTTTTGAGATTGCTGAAAGCAGTCTTATATCAAAAACTGAAACTATTAACAAAACGGTTAATGATGTCCTTGAAAACCTTGAGAGAGCCAGGCAGAATAAAAGCGCTGTTACAGGTGTTGCGTCGGGGTTTTCAGATCTGGACAAGAAAACAGCTGGTTTTCATAACGGTGACTTTATTGTTCTTGCTGCCCGTCCTTCTATCGGAAAAACTTCTTTAGCAATTAATTGTATAGATAATATTGCTGTTGAAGGCAAAATACCAACCGGGTTTTTCAGTCTTGAAATGAATAAAATATCGATTGTTCAAAGGCTTATTTGTGCTCACAGCAGTGTAAATTATCATCATGTAACTACAGGGTATATAGACAAAAAAGACAGCAGGAAATTACTTATGGCTGCGGGTAAGGTTTCCGAATCACCATTATATATTGATGATAGTACAAATCTCAATGTTTTAGAATTAAGAGCGCGGGCGAGGAGATGGAAAAAGCAATACGGGATTAAGATAATTTTTGTAGATTACTTACAGTTGATGACATCAGGTGCGAGAGTTGAATCGCGCCAGTTGGAAGTGACTGAAATTTCGAGAGGGCTGAAAGCTCTTGCCGGAGAGCTTGGAATACCAATTGTAGTACTATCACAGCTTAACAGGGGCCCTGAAACAAGATCCAAAGGGGGAGAAAGCCACAGGCCCAGACTGTCGGATTTAAGGGAGTCTGGTGCCATAGAGCAGGATGCTGATGTAGTTTTGATGCTTCATCGTCCTGGTATTTTTGATAAAGAAGAGGTTGATAAACCTGTGGTAGAAGCTGACCTTATTATAGCCAAACAGAGAAATGGCCCTCAAGGGACAATAGAACTGGTGTTTAATAAAGATTCCATGAATTTTGTACCAAAGTCTATCTATGCGGAGGAAGCTTCTGCGGAGTCTGAATACTCTTAATCGGGACTAGGTTGTTAAGTTTCTGAGCTGTTGGAGTGCCGGAATCGGGAAGCAATAATTCAGTAACATAATAATTTAATAACTAAAGAATGGGGAGATAATATGAACTTTAAAATAGGTGGATGGCTGGTGTTGTTAATTTTATTTTTCTCGCTCGTTCCATCTTTAGTTTTCACACAGGAAACTTCGGATGAGGATGTTACTCTTGTAAGAAAAGTGAGCATACTGGGAACCAAGGCTATAAGTGAAAATGTTATTTCCAATAAAATCAAAACACGTTCGGGGGCTGAATTTGAACAGAAAACAATAAATGAAGATATTGAACGTTTATATTCGCTCGGTTATTTTAACGATATTACTGTTGATGTGGATGAAACCGAAGATGGGGTAAACGTTTATTTTATCGTTAAGGAGAAACCTGTCCTTAAGGAGATAAAATTTAAAGGCAACGAAAAGATAAAGGATAACATTCTTCTCAGGCAGATGGAAAGCTCGGTTGGGGAAATTGCAAGCGATAGAAAGCTTAAACACGATCTTGAGGCTATAAAAAAATATTATGAGAAAAAGGCATTTCCTAATGCCAGGGTTGATTATGAATTGCTTGCCGACCAGCAGGCAGGCCAGGCAATCGCAACTGTTGAAATTGATGAGGGTGATAGGGTTAGGATTAAGAGGATTAATTTTATTGGTAATAAACATGTCAGATCAAAAGAACTTCTAAAAAGGATGAAGACCAAAACCTATTTTTTCTTTGTGAGACAGGGAATGTTTCAGGAAGATATTTTTAAATACGACCTTGATAAAATAATAATGTACTACGACTCTTTGGGTTATGTAGATATTGAGATAGTTGATGTCCGCAAAGTAATAGATAATGCCGGAAAAAGAATGACAATTGATGTAGAGATAAAAGAAGGCAGGACATATAATGTTGGTGATGTCACTGTAAAGGGAAATAAGGTATTTTCCAAATCCTCTTTAGAATATCTTCTCACAATGAGGCCGGGGGCTTTATTCACCCCTGAAAAGCTTAGGAATGATTCGGACAGGATTAAAAATTATTACAGCGCGCGGGGTTATGTTGATGCGGTTGTAAGGCAGGATACGGGATATAACGTTGATACTGATAAAATTGATGCGACATATTTAATTGAAGAAGGAAACCTTTTCCGGATTGAGCAGATAAGGGTTGAAGGCAATACGAAAACAAAGGACATTGTTATCAGAAGGGAGCTTAATGTTTACCCCGGTGAGGTGATTGATGGGGTTAAAGTTGAAAGGAGCAAAGAAAGGCTTGATAATACCGGTTATTTCAAAGGTGTATCAATTCTTTACGACCCGGGGACAAAACTTGACGCAAAAGATATTGTTGTCAACGTAGAAGAGAAAAAAACAGGGACTGTGGGTTTTGGTGCCGGTTTTAGTTCTACCGATGATATAGTTGGTTTTGTTGAGATTACACAATCGAATTTTGACTGGAAAAACTGGCCTACATTTACTGGTGCCGGACAAAAATTAAGGGTAAAAGCCCAGGCGGGGAATAAAAGATATGATTTGCTTTTGAGCTGGACTGAGCCGTGGTTTTTGGGTAAGAAATTAGCATTTGGCTTTGATGTTTTTGCGAATGAATATAAGTTTTTAAGTACCGATTATGTTCAGACTGACAGGGGTTTTGATGTTCGGCTTGCCAAACCCGTGGGAGAATTCATCAGGATTGATACAGTATATCAATTTGAGCAGATAAGGATTAAGAATGTAGATCAGTACGCTCCTTACAGCATAAAACAACAGGAAGGCTCTCACGATATAAGCAGTCTTGGTCTTGGGGTAACAAGGGATACGAGAAACAACTTTTTTAACCCGTCAAGCGGCATGAAGAATGCGGCTTTAGTTACTTTTGGGGGAGGCCCTCTTGGCGGTAACGTAAATTTTGTTAAGTATTTTACTCAGACAAGTATGTATTTTTCTCTTATTGACCCGGAACTTGCGATAATTTTAAGGCTGGCAGGAGAAGCCGGTGTTGTGGACAAACATTCAGGAGCGAAGGAAGTACCGTTCTTTGAAAAGTTTTTTCTTGGAGGATCAAGCAGTATAAGAGGATTTAACTTCAGGGAGGTAGGTCCTAAGAGTAATAATGCGGAGAATCGTGGGGAGCCGGTAGGTGGAAGTACCATGGCATGGGGTTCGGCGGAAATAACTTTTCCTTTATACCAGAGGATAGTTTTTGGCGCCGCTTTTGTGGATTTTGGTAATGTGTGGGCTAACTCCTGGAGTTTCAATAAAGGAGGAAATAATCTCTACAATGTCGCGCTCAATGCTGGAGCAGGTATTGGTATAAAATTAAATCTTCCTATTGGCCCTGTAAGGATAGATTATGGCTGGCCTGTAGAATACGACGACTTTAACAGGCAGAAAAATGGTGTGCTTCACTTTAATATGGGATATTCTTTTTAGGTTAGTTGGTTTTAGTCACGCGATAGCGTAGGAAAAATACTAAGGAGGGAATCATGATAAGAATTATAAGTAGCATTATTGTTTTTGCGATTGTGTGTTCTTTCGCTGTTTCAACTTTCGCGGAGGAGTTGAAAATAGCTTATGTAGACATTGAAAAGGTTTTTACCGAGTATCATGGCACGAAAATCGCGCAGGGAAACCTTGAAGAAGAAGAAAAAAAGAGGGAAGTTGAATTTCGGGCTATAACTGAAGAAATTAGAAATCTTCAAAAAGAAGCGGAACTTCTCAAAGAAACGGAAAAACAGGAAAAAGAAAGATTGATATTACAGAAAATAAGCGAACAAAGGAATTTTCGGGCAAAAGTTGAGCAGGAACTTATCGGAATGAAAAACAAGGTGTATACAGACATAATGCAAGAGATTGAAGCTGTGGTTAAAGAAAAAGCTGAGAAAGAGGGTTATACCTTGATATTTCAGGACAGAGCTCTTATCTTTAAAAAACCGGAATATAACATTACTAATGAGATTATTAAAATAATAAACGAGAAGAAAGATTAAGGAAGGGGTCTTTATGGATGCTCAAAAAACAATTGCCAAAGAGACAGGCTTTTCTGGCATAGGGGTTCATACCGGCAATACAACCACAATTACATTTAAACCTGCTATGCCTAATTCAGGCATTAAGTTTGTGAGGATTGACTTGCCGGAATCTCCAACTGTAAAAGCTTCCGTCGAAAATGTTGTTGGTGTAACAAGAGGAACAACAATAGCTGAAAATGGAGTCAAGGTTCATACGGTTGAACATGTTCTCGCGTCAGTGTGCGCTTCGGGTATTGATAATTTGTTAATTGAAATTGATTCAAATGAACCTCCCGTCGGAGATGGCAGTGCTTTGTTATTTACGGAGTTGATAGACAAAGCAGGGGTTGTAGAACAGGAATACCCGAGGAAGTATTTTATGCCTAAGGAACCTATATCAATTGTTGAAGGAGATATTGTCCTAATTCTGCTTCCATCCGACACTTTTAAAATGTCATATACCATTGCTTATGACCATCCTGCTGTTAAAACACAGTATCTTTCGCTGCCTATAACAAAAGAAACATTTAGTAAAGAGATTGCTGCGAGCAGGACATTTTGTCTGTATAGCGAAGTCGAAGCCTTGATGGATCAGGGGCTTATAAAGGGAGGCAGCCTTGACAATGCTGTTGTTATTGGAAAAGATGCCATATTCAGTAAGGAATCTCTTAGGTTCCCGGATGAATTTGTAAGGCATAAGATGCTTGATCTTATAGGAGACCTGTTTTTGATAGGAGGAAGGCTTAAGAGTCATGTTGTTGCTGTTAAAAGCGGCCATCCCATGAATGTGAAATTCGCCCGGTTGATTAAATCGGCAATGAAGAAAAAAGAAAAATCGGCTGTTCCCGTTGGCCTTACCGGTTATGACGAAACAGTTTTTGGTATAGAGAAAATTAAGCAAATTTTGCCCCACAGGTATCCTTTCCTTCTTGTTGATAGAGTTGTTGATATTGTTGAAGACAAAAGGGCAGTGGGCATAAAAAATGTAACTATAAATGAAGAGTTTTTTAATGGGCATTTTCCTGAGAGGCCTGTTATGCCCGGAGTTTTACAGATTGAAGCCCTGGCTCAGGTTGCTGGTATCCTGATGTTAAAAAAGGCGGATAACCAGGGCAAGCTTGCCTTTTTTATGGGGATAGATAAAGCAAAGTTTAGAAAACCTGTAGTTCCCGGCGACCAGCTCAGGTTGGAGATAGATGTTGTTAAACTGCGTTCTACCACGGGAGTTGTCTCAGGTAAAGCTTATGTGGGAGATGAAGTCGCGTCTGAGGCGGAATTGAAATTTGCCATTGTTGATTCCTGATAGAATACAGGGGAAAGAATATAAATGGAGAAAAAGATACATCATACAGCTGTAGTGTCACCTGAGGCGAAGATTGGCGACGATGTTGAGATAGGCCCTTACTCGGTTATTGGCGATGATGTCGAGATAGGTGATGGTACAAAATTGTATCCGCATGTTGTTATTGACGGCATTACCAAAATAGGGAAGGGGTGTTTTTTATTTCCCGGAGCCTGCGTTGGTTTGGGCAATCAGGATTTAAAATATAAAGGTGAGAAAACTATTGTAGAGATTGGAGACAACACGACCCTTAGGGAATGTGTTACTGTCCATTCTGCTGTTGGGAAGAATCATAAAACTATAGTGGGTTCGAGATGTTTCCTTATGGCTTATGCTCATATCGGGCATAATAGTGTAATCGGCGATGATGTGGTTATAGCTAATAGCGCGGCTATTGCCGGACATGTCACAATTGAAGATTTTGTGATAATCGGAGGGATTGTCGCGATTCATCAGTTTTGTATTATTGGGCAATCCTCTATTATAGGCGGGTGTTCGAAGGTTGTTCAGGATGTTTTACCATATTCGCTGGCAGATGGACACCCCGCAAAGTTATATGGACTTAATCTTATAGGTTTGAAACGCAGAGGATTTAAACCTGAAAATATTTTGGAGCTTAAAAAAGCTGTGAGGATAATAAAAACAACAATGAATCTTAAAAAAATAGTTGAGAAAATAAATTCAGAATGTAAACCTGTAGAAGAAGTAAAAAAACTGCTGAAAGCCATAGAGGCTTCAGAACGTGGTTTTTGTAGATAATTCTTTCCGATAGAATATTTAGAAGAAATTTATATGGTTGAAAAAAAAATAGGTTTAATCGCCGGGAATAACACGTTTCCCGTTCAGTTTGCCAGAGCAGCCCGTAAAGAAGGGGTAAAGAAGATTGTTGCTATTGGTTTTTACGGAGAGACAATGAAAGAGCTCTCTAAAGACGTTGATGAGCTTCACTGGTTAAGGGCTGGGCAGCTTTCCAAGCTTATTCGTATATTTAAAAGCAGAGATGTAAAATCCGCGGTTATGGTTGGGCAGATTAATCCGCGTATTGTCCTCAAAAGTTTTATTGGTCTTGACCTGAAGCTTATTAAGCTAATTTTTAAATTAAGGGATAGAAGGGCTGATACGGTTTTAAAAAGTGTGGTGGACGAAATAGAAAAAGAAGGTATAAAACTGGAAGACTCAACATTATACATTAAATCCTTGCTTGCGCCGGAGGGGTTAATTACCGGCAGACGCTTAAGTAAATCTCAAAAGGAAGATATAAATTTTGGGGTAAAAATGGCGAAAGGTGTCTCTGGCCTCGATATAGGACAAACGGTTGTGGTAAAAAACAAAGCAGTTATCGGTGTTGAGGCAATGGAAGGAACTGATGCAGCTATTAGAAGGTCTGGGGAAATAGCCGGTGCCGGAACGGTTGTCGTAAAAGTTTCAAAACCTGATCAGGACATGAGGTTCGATGTTCCTGTTGTAGGTATTAATACTATAAAAACGGCTATCTCCGCGGGGATCTATGTGATGGCAATTGAAGCTGGTAAAACAATCTTTTTCGATAAGGAAAAAGTTATCGAAATGGCCAGGAAAAATAATATAAAAATTGTTGGTATTGATTCTTCTGCAATTGTACAAAATAGTTGAAGGCGAATGAATGAAACAGGTTAAAGTCGGTGTAATAGGCGTAGGCCATCTCGGTCAGCATCATGCGAGAATATATTCTCTTTTGAAGAATGTCAGGCTTGTTGGTGTGGCTGATACAAGAAGAAAGAAAGTTCAGGAAATCGCCCAAAAGTATAAGTGTGAACCATTTCGAGATTATCGCAAACTTCTCAAGAATGTAGATGCAGTGAGTATAGCGGTTCCCACAACCCTTCATTACAAACTTGCCAGGGAGGTTTTAAGAGCGGGCAAAGATGTCCTTATCGAAAAACCCATAACATCTGAAGTCTGGCAGGCGCAGGAGCTTTTAGAACTTGCAAAAGAGAAGGGCTGTATTATTCAGGTGGGTCATATTGAAAGGTTTAATCCCGCGATAATTAGTTTTCAAAAAATACTTACCGAACCTAAATTTATTGAAGTACACCGCTTGTGTAAATATAATCCGCGCGGCACAGATGTCAGTGTTGTCCTTGACCTTATGATTCATGACATTGATATTATTCTTAATATGGTAAGAAGCAAAATTTCTTCTACAGATGCTGTTGGTGTCGGGGTAATTCATAAAACCGCTGATATCGCCAATGCCAGAATAAGGTTTGAAAACGGGTGTGTGGCGAATGTTACAACCAGCCGGGTTTCTCCTGGTAACATGAGAAAAATAAGAATTTTTCAACCCAATACTTATATTTCCCTTGATTATGAAAAACAGCAAGGGGTTCTTTACCAAAAAAAGCTTTTCAGGATAGCAAAAAGGGTTATTCCTTTTGAAAAGGCAGAGCCGCTCAGGCTAGAACTTGAATCCTTTGTCGATTGCATAATACATCAGCTTGATCCTGTGGTAAGCGGGGAACATGGGAAGCAGGCCCTGGAAGTTGCCGTGAAAATCGCGGAGCAGATTGAAAAAGGCCAATATGGGAAATAAATATTTTATTATCGCCGGTGAGCATTCAGGCGACCTGCACGCTTCAACCCTGGTAGAAAAAATCAAAGAGAGAGACCCCTCGGCTGTTTTTATCGGTGCCGGCGGCGCATTGATGAAAAACGCGGGCGTAAAACTTTTCTTTGACCTTACCGCTGTTTCAGTT
>CBDURG010000016.1:0-23054 GCA_965369805.1 uncultured bacterium | reverse complement strand
CGACATCGGAAACATGGATAATCTTTTTACTCTGAGCCACTATCTCTGAACCCTCCACCAATTCTGCTAAAAGATAATAGGTGCCGGCCTCAGAAGGCATATTCCAGCTTATGGCTTCAACAGACACATCAGAAGGCGCTACGGTTACACCCATACTGCCTTCAAAAAGGGCCTCTGTTCCATCTTTTCTGGTTATTTTATAATTGAGTATGCCTGATTTATCCTGCCAGGTACCCGGATTGCCCTGCCAGGAATCATTAAAGATATAGACATTTATATCCCTCGTCTCAGACGCAAAAAAGTGCCTGTCCCAAAGTTCAATGCTTACGCCAAAGGGGGCATAGGCGTCTTTCAAAGCATGCATAACGGGCAGTACTTTTTCGGGTGAGGGGTCTATAACGTCGGTAAGCCAGTTTGTAGTACCTGCTTCTGAGCTGCTTAAGTAACAAAAAGGCGCCACACCGTCTATGTCCAGCCTCCTCCACAATTCAGTAAGGTCTGAGGCAATTAAGGACTGATGCTCCATACACTCCTCGGCACTAATATTTTTGCCCAGCCAGCGTGACAGGACACCCATAGTAAAACCAACGGCTTCGCCCTCACTGTTTAACCAGAACCAAAGGTACTCATTTAATAAAGTAGGCTCTTCACTATCTCTCATGCCATCTATGGAACGGGCATACCCAAAGGGCTGATCGTTTAAAACCGGACCCATAGAATATATATACGGATGGTCCTCGGCAAAGTCTATGGGATTCCAGCCGCCGGGCTCAAAGTCAACGTTGGCATTTATACCGCACTCCCATGGCCGGGTAGGATCAACTTCTTTCATCTCCGGTATAATTATATCGCTGATAATGTCCCTGCTCTGATATCCGTCATCGTGGGGTTCATTCTGGGCGTCCCAGATAATAATGCTGGGGTGGTTACAATTGTCATAAATCCACTGGGTAAACTCCCTTCTTATCTGATCTTCAGAGCCATAACCAGAACCGCCCGGCTGCCATTCATAGGGATATTTAACCGGAGCGCGAAATCCCCATTCATCTTCAAGTAAAATACCGTGTTCGTCGGCAATGTCATACCACTTGTTATTAGCGTGGCCCATATGCATCCGAAAAAAGTTAAAGTTATATGCCTTCGGGATATCTATTAATACCGCTTTTATCCAGTCATCATCCCAGGGGCGGTCAGCCCTGTCAGGGTCGGAGAGAAATCTGTGGAAACAAATATTGCCTCCCGTTAATAAAATCCGGTGATTGTTCAGATAAAAGTCTGAGCCAACTATCTTAAATTCTCTCATACCGAAGGTGGTGGTTAAATTATCTGTCTCTGCTCCCGCAAATTCTATTTTAGAAACCAAATCATAGAGAAAAGGATTATCCGGCGACCAAAGATTTACGGCGGATATAGGCACCTCAAGATTAAAGGTGGCCTCTTCATAAGGGGAAAGGCTGAAACTCTCAATAATTTCTTCTGAAGCAGAACTGCCCCCGGACTTCTTAAAAACCTGGGCAGAAAGGGAAATGTCATAGGCCGAAAAGTTCAGATTTTTTACCGTTATTCTGGCCTCGGCTATACCAGCATCAATATGGGGAATTATCTGAACCCTCTCTATAATAGGATTGCTAAGCAGACTTAAAGAAATATCGCCCCAGATACCGGGAACCCAGGTGTCTTCTTCATAATCATAGCCCACAGCACTGTAAGTAGGCAAAAGTCTCTTTTGGCTTACCCTGACAATGAGTTCATTTTCGCCATTATAATTTATCACTTCTGAAGCATCATATTTATGAGAAGTAAAACAGCCTATATAGTTGCCGATATGAATTCTGTTTAACCAAACATCAGTTACATACCTTGCCTGGTCTATTTTTAAAAATGCATAACTATGGGATTGAGAAGGGGTTAAAGTAAAAGTCTTTTTGTACCAGAAATAATCATAGGCCCAACAATCCTTAACATTATCAATAGCTGGAACAGCTAAATCAACCAGGCCCGGAACATTAACAGCACGGGTATAGTCTGAGTCCAGCGGAGGCAACTCAGTCACGGTAGGCGCAATCTGCCAGATGCCGTTAAGGTCAATTGTCTCTTTGGCCGTGATAGGTGCCTGTATCAAAACGCATCCATCGTCAAAGTTCACCGCTGAATAACCCGAACCTGTTTCCATACCCTCGCTTGAGCAAACTAAAAGTGCCTTAACCGCATCCTCTGACGCGACACCGGTTACTGTTTCCTGAAGATAATCAAACCCCCCTGTATGGCTAATGCTCATAAAGGTTTCTAAAAGATTGTCACCATTATCATAAAACTCTAATTTAAGAAAAGCATTACCCGCATAATTCGCCTCTCCCTTCATCCACATAGTAAAAGTAAATATTTCTCCGGGATTAACAGGGCAGAGATTGTCAGGATTATTCGGGTCGCGAAGGATCTGAAGGCAGTATCCACCGGCATTTGCCGGGCCATAATCATTACCTATGTTGAACGCCCAACTGCCTTGATGAGCATTAGCTTCAATAGTTCCATTGGATACGGCATTACCACCCTTCAGCCAGTAATCAGCATCCCCGCCCCAGCCGGTATTATCTTCAAACCCACTGTTAAGCAACCAGTTCTCTTCCGCGATTACCTCCACTGTGCCGTTATCAAAATTAACCGCTGAATTTCCGGAGCCCGTATCCATAGATTCACTTGAACAAACTACAGCTATACTAACTGTGCCGTCCGGAATAAGACAGGTTACCATCTCCTTAAGATAGCTGAATTTTCCTGTATGGATGTTGCTGGTAAAAGTTTGTAAAGGACCGCGCTCATATCCATATCGTCTATCGTAATCAAAAAATTCAACTTTAAGAAGGGCATTTCCTGTATAACTTTCTTCCCCCATTATCCACATGGTAAAAATAACCCTGTCTCCATGGGTAACAGGATATAGATTACCAGGATTATCGGAATCAAGCAAAACCTGAAGAGTATAAGCTCCGGCATTCTCAGGCCCGTAATCATTTCCTATATTAAATGTCCAATAACCCTGATAAGCATTGGCCTCAATTGTCCCCCCAACAGACGTATTGCCGCCTCTTTCCCAATAATCAGCTTTACCGGCCCAGCCCTCGTTATCTTCAAAACTGTAGTTTTGCAAAATATTTGTGCCCGAAAAAGCATGCTCCGGCAAAAATAGCAAAGACATAAATACGACCGCAATAACCGAAACGCCAACCAACCATCTTTTTTTCATTTCCTCTTACCCTTATTGTTAAAAATTGTTAAAAAATGTTTTACTGCTTACTTTTTATCTAAATATAAAACTATTCGCTAAAATAAAATTTATTAAAATTATAATTAATTTTGTCTTATTTTTAAGCTAATCCTACTCTGAATATTTCTATGTTCCACATTATTTAATACGGATAAAATCCTTTTATTTCGTTTCCTTATATTGGTTAAACATTTTTGAGACACGGCTTTTAATTTGGGCAGCTATGGACTTTATTATAAATTAGTGTCTTTATATGCAAGGGCCCCGAACTAAATGCTGCTATATAGATCGAGACCCTTGCTTTTTTACATCTGACAAATAAACCATAAGCTGATTCAGCTTAGTTTTATTTGCGTTTTCTCCATGCGAATCCGAGCAGACCTATCAATCCTGAACCAAGCAAAAGCAAGCTGGTTGGTTCCGGAACAACCGTCAACGAAGTATCGTCTATACCGGCGCTTCCACCTTTGCTATAAACCTGGAAAACTCCGGTTGCCTTAGTAGTGCCTACAGGTGCAGCATAAGTTAACATATCCTGAGCATAGGCATATGCACCGCTTCTGCCAGTAGTTTCATAAGCCGCAAGTATGGTATTGGTGTCATCCTTAAATTCAAGCTTTAACTTAGCTAAACCGTCAGATGTAAAATCACTATCACCCATCGTCCAAGCAGAAAAGGAAACCAAGTCACCTCCATTAATGTCGGATACATCCTGCCAGAGAAACAGAGTGCCTTCGGGATTTTCTCCGCCCACACCTGAACCTATGCAAGCTGTTCCTGAGCGTTGTCTTCCATCAGTCCACACCCAGCTATCTCCCCAACCATTAATGATGTCACCAGCTTTACTCCACCCTGTAAAATCAGCTGTTTCAAAGCCAGGATTGGTAAGCAAATTCGCCTGAGCAGATGATGGAACCACTGCGAGCATTACTGCAGCAAGAATCAATGTTGCTAAATACAATTTTTTCATTTATTTCACCCCCTTTCTTTTTTGAAAAGATAGCGCATTTCCACTATCTTTCTATTTTCTATTTCAACCCTAAATCACGGGTTTAGAATTAATAGTAAGTGAAGCGTCATCCATGCCAACGCTTCCTCCAAAACTGTAAACAACAAAAACAGCGGAAACATAAACCGCGCCTTCAGGTACCGGACAAGAAAGCTCATCCTTTACATAGTCATAGACACCATTTCGCGGGGTGGTCTTATAAGTTTTAATAACATTAAGCCCGGAGTCTTTAAACTCAAGCTCCAGCCAGGCTGTGCCGCCGGACACAAAATCACCATCACCTTTTGTCCACGCGGAGAAAGTAATTACATCCCCCTCTTGGCATTCCCCTCTTATATTCACGTCCTGCCACACAGATACAGTACCTTCCGGATTTCCGCCGCCCATCCCAGCGCCTATACAATATGTGCCGGAATGTATATCGCCGGAATGGTCTCCAGCATCTTCCCAAATCCAGGCATCTCCCCAACTACTAACACTGTTCATAGCTTTTTCCCATCCGGTAAAATCACCTGTTTCAAAATCGGGATTCTCAAGAAGATTGGCTTGAGAAGTTACAGGAAAAGCAACAAGCGCCACAGCAACAAACAATAGATTCAACAAACACATTCTGTTCATTTTCTCCCCCCTGATTGATGCTTCTAAATTATATAGTTATGTACTCGTGTAATAAAAAACGCAAAAAATATTATATTTCAAGCGCCCGAAAATTCTCTTATCATTAATCTAACAACCCGCTCACCAATATTTTCCAAAGAAGGTTTAATCGTAGTTAAAGAAGTTTTAAAATGAGATAAACTTTTAATTATGGGGAAAACATGGGGATCCAATACGGGAGCGATTAATGTAAAAGCCAAGGAAATTTTTCTTCTCACACTGCGGACGATTAGATTGGGCTGATAATTTTCCTCTTTTATTTTTATTATGCTCATAACCCTCTGTCTTTGTTACGCACATGTACACGTTGGCTAAGGTACTAATGTTAAAAGTATCAAACCAAAATGCTACCTGTCAAGTAGAAATTTTTATTTGCCGTCGACAAAATACTTTTTCACACTCCGTTTTCTATTATATTTTTTAGTTTCACTACCGTTATGCCTCCATCCGCGTCATTATGGATTATTTCGCGAAAAAGTTACCCGAATCGTCTATTTCCCTTAATTTGACATTTACAATAGAATTTGCCGCCAGGGCTTTATTAGACTGATTATCAACCAAGACCCTCATATAATTATCAGAAAATCCTTCACCTTTCCCTTCCACAAGGATTTCAACTTCTTTTCCCAGCCAGCTTCTTTTTATATCATCAGCAGTTATTTGAGACACATCTATTGCTTCTTTTACCCTTTTTTTAATTATCTTACCGGAAATCCTGTCAGGATACTCATAAGAAACAGTTCCTTTCCTCGGACTATAGGGAAAAACATGCACCCTGATAAAGCCCAGATCTCTCAAAGCATCCAGGGACATCCTGTAATCATCTTCAGTCTCTCCCGGAAAACCTACAATAAGGTCTGTTGAAAGTGTTACATTTTTGACTGCCTTCCTTATCCTGTCTATCTGTCTTAAATAATCCCCATAAGTATATTTGCGGCCCATCATTCTTAGAACGTTATCCGAACCACTCTGCAGTGGAATGTGGAAATGAGGGCAAAACGGCTTACCTGTTGAAAAAAGCTCAATAAGTTCGTCCAAATTACTGGAAAGTTCTATAGAGCTTATTCTTATCCTTTTTAAATTTTGAATCCTTGAGATTCTCTCAAGTAATTTTGTCAAACTACCGTATTGGGAATCATAGTATTTTGCTACATGGATTCCAGTAATAACAATTTCCCCAAAACCGGCATTAACAAGGTTTTCGGCTTCAGTTACGATATTTTCAAATGGCCGGCTTTGTGGTTTTCCCCGGACATACGGCACAATGCAATACGTACAAAAACTGTCACAACCTTCCTGAACCTTTAAAAATGCCCTGGTCCTGTTTTTAAATCCGGCTAGCATCTTAATTTCATCTTTAACCGCATCGAAAAACATTGAAATAATCTCTGGGAATTTCTCTTTTTTAACGGTAATATAATTTATATCTTTTCTTCCGGCCCCGAGGAATTCGTAGAATTCCCGGGACTTAAAGTCCTTGGAATCTTTCAGATTCCTAAGGGCAGGCAAGCATGGAAGCTCAAAATGCGGGTTTACAGCGGAACAACCGGTAAGTATCAATTTTGCGCTGGGATACACCCTGTTAAACTTTCTTAACGCTGCCCTTACTTTCGCGTCACTTTGGCACGTTACAGTGCATCCGTTCACAATAATTAGTGAAGGCTGTCCGGATAAACCCATTTCAAACTCAGTAAATCCGTTACGGCGAAGAATTTCTCTTATTGTCTGAGAATCATACTGGTTGACTTTGCAGCCAAATGTCTTTATTAGGAATGTAAGCATTAAATTAGTTTCTTAAAAGGCTGGACAAAATTGCCGCCGCGGTTATAGCCGCGGTTTCCGCTCTCAATCTATAAAGCCCGAGACTCACAGGAGTAAAATGGTTTACCTTTAATTCCTCTTCCTCTTTTTCACTAAATCCTCCCTCAGGGCCCACGGCACAAATCACCTTTTCATTATTATCTTTATTATCTTTAAACATATCTCTTTTGAAAAACTCCGACACAGCCATACTGCCAAAAAATTTTCTGTCTGAATCCATTTTAAGAAATTCGTTAAACTTTACCGGAGGTAAAATTTCCATAGAGTTGGCCCTCCCGCACTGTTTTGCCGACTCAAGAGAAATCCTACACCATCTCATTCTTTTTTTTTGGGCAGCTTCAGAATTATTCAAAGCAGGAACTGAGAACTCACACATAACCGGAATAAACCGTTTTATCCCGAGTTCTGACAGCTTTTGAATGGCCACATTCATTGCTTTCTCTTTCAAAACCCCAAGGGCAATATCAATTTCCAAACCCCCTTTTAATTTCGCGGTTTTTATATTCATGACCCTGACTCTGACAATATTGTCCGGAACATTCATCACAGATGCCCTTGCGACATTGCCCTTTCCATCGAAAAGTTCTACTTCCTCCCCGGATTTTATTCTCAAGACTTTCAGAATATGGCGGGATTGAACCGCGTCGAGCCTTATGATACTACCCGCGCGGGTAATTGTTTCGGAAAAAAATCTTCTTACTTCCACTTAATTTTCTCTGCCGTTTTTCTAAATGCTGACTGGGACGGATTGGATGAAGGAAGGAAAATTCTTTTTAATTCAGAAAACAGCTTCTTATTTTCGGAATCTAACTTTACAGGGGTTTCAATTGTAACCTTTACAAACATATCACCAACACCATATCCCTGCAGGTTCCTTACCCCTTTACCTCTCATCCTGAAAACTTTGCCGTTCTGGGTGCCCGCCGGTATTTTAAGAGAAGCTTTTCCCTCAAGTGTAGGGATTTCTATTTCACCTCCCAGGGCAGCAGTTGCAATGTCAATCGGCACCTCCATAACTATATCATCTCCATCTCTATGGAAAAGCATATGTGGTTTTACATGTATTCTTACATATAAATCTCCCTTTAGCCCATTATCAGGACCTGAAGAACCTTCTCCCGCGCTTTTTAATCTGATCCCAGTATCAACCCCCGCGGGAATTTTAACCTTGATAGTGTGTGACTTTTCTACCAGCCCGGCTCCCCTGCATAACTTACAGGGTTTTTTAGTAATCGTACCGGATCCAAGACACTTAGGACACGTTCTGCTTATACTAAAAAAACCCTGAGAACTACCTACCTGCCCGGCACCTCCGCAGTGTGGACATTGTTCTTTGTTATAACCTTTTGCCGCTCCACTGCCGCCGCATTCTGAACATGTATCTTTACAATAAAATTTTATCTCTTTACTGATACCAAAAACAGCTTCATTAAAAGAAATGCTTAAGTCAAATTGAAGGCTTTCACCGCGATGCGATGCGCTGCGACGGCCGCCCCTCGCGGAACCTCCTCCGAAAAAGGAACTAAACACGCCGCCCGCACCGCCTCCGGCAAATAAATCAAAAATATCCTGAAACTCCATGCTATGGGCTTGTGTAAAGTCAGACATATCAAAACCATGGCCGCCAAACGCGCCTTTCATGCCGCTGTGCCCAAATTGGTCATACCTCTGTTTCTTTTCGGGGTCGCTCAAAACTTCGTACGCTTCAGCCGCTTCCTTAAATTTCTGTTCGGCATCCTTGCTGCCAGGATTCCTGTCTGGATGGTATTTGAGCGCAAGTTTCCTATAGGCCTTCTTTATTTCTTCAGGGCTCGCGTGCCTACCTGCACCCAGAACTTCATAATAATCTCTTTTTGCCATAATAAATTCCCACCCTTAAATCATTTCACTTTCTGCTATTCACAAAATACTATTCACCATTTACTGCTTTTCTTCCTGTTTTTTTCCTTCACATTCATTTCCCTCAGGTTCGATATCTTTTTTCTCGAGCTGTCTGGATACCTTTACCATAGACGGGCGAATAACCTTTTCGAAAAGGGTGTAGCCCGGCAAAATCTCTTCGACAACAATATCATCTTCTATATCATCTTTCTCAACAACACCTATCGCGTGATGACAGGCCGGATCAAATTTTTCGCCAACAGACTTTATCTTTTTAAGCTCGGATTTATCAAGGATAGTTTCGAGTTGTTTCAAGATAAGCTCTATCCCGTCATGCAGCGCGGAAAAATTTTCAGCAGGGGTAGCAAGAGCTCTTTCAAAATTATCCACAACAGGAAGAACTTCAAGAAGGATATCTTCATTCGCAAGCTTTATAATCCGGTTTCTTTCCCTTTCATATCTCTTCATGTAATTATCAAAATCTGCTGTTTTCTTTATATAAAGCCCCTGATACTTTTCAGAGTCTTTAAGTTTTTCTTCAAGTTCTTTAATTCTTTGTTCAATCTTTTTTATCTTTTCTTCTTTTTTGTAATCTTTTTTACTATCTTTATGTTTTTTATTTTCCATTTAATCCCACCCCTTATAACATCTTTGTATAAACCCTTCATAATAAAAAACAGGCTTTAACATTAAATCAGCCTGTTCTAAAAAAATCAAGGGTCTTTTTTCACCCTTTTTTCATATACTTTACAAGAGTAAGTGTATTTACACCATCAGGTGTTCTCTTATAAGATACATCATCCATAAAATTCTTTATAATATACAAACCGAGCCCATGCATCTTCATTTCTTTTAAATGAGACGCGATATCCGGGACCTGATAGTTTTCGAAATCAAATTCTTTACCCGCGTCTGATACCTCAATCATAATCCTATTAGTATTTATATTAACTTTTATGTTTATTTCATTGTTTTTTCCGCCTTTAAAAACAATTTTTTCCTCAGAGGTATACGCGTATTTAATTACATTAGTACAGGCTTCATCTACAGCAAGCTCAATTTTCGCGATATCTTCCTGAGAATAATTCATCTTGTCCGCAACCTCTGTAATAACTTTCCTGACAAGCCCCAGAAAAAATTTATCGGAAGGTATTTTAAGATATATGGAATCTGTTTTCATTTTTAAGTTTCCCCTTTATGTAAAAACACTTAAAGCAGTTTTTTCATTATCAAATACTTTTATAAATTTTGAAAGTCCAAGAATATTAATTATAGAATTAATCTTGGTGGTAGGATTAAAAATCACAAGATCACCCTTTTTCTCCCTGGCAATCTTGGCAAACCCCATCATGGCCCCCAATCCCGCGCTGCTAATATACTCCAGGCTGGCAAAATCAAACATAAGATTAATACCGTCTTTATCTAATATCCCTCTAACTTTATCCTCGAATTCCGGGAAGGAATAGGCATCCAGAGAACCGGTAACCCTAATAATAAACACAGGGATTTTAAAGTCAATTTTTTCAACTTTTATATCGCACGCGGGCATTTTATCCTCCCATCCTTTTTCCTATCCCTATGGGTTAATCCCTTTTTAACACCAAAAGTGTCATATCATCATGCTGGGCAACTCCGCCGGTAAAACGCGCTAGCCTGCCATTTATATTTTTTCCAATATCCCCGGGACTCCCTCCGGAAGACACTGTAACAGCTTCTATAAGATTCTCACGGCCAAATTCGCGGCCCTGCGCGTTCATGGCTTCGGTTATTCCGTCAGTATATAACACTATTATATCATCTTTTGCCAGAGAAATAACCACTTCTTCCATATTTTCGGCGAATATTTCTCCGGCATCCACACCAACAACAATACCATTGCCTTTAATAAGTTCGTGTTTGCTGCCTTTTTTAGATACATAAAGAATGGGTTCATGGCCGGCCCTGGCCGCGGTAAGGCGATGGTTTTTAACATCAAGAACCATATAAAGCACGGAAATAAACATATCCCTTTTTATATCACCAAATATTATTCGATTTAATTCGCAAAGCACGGCCTTCGGCGACCTGTTACCCTTCGCGATAATATTAAGTATGCCCCTGCAGGTTGCCATCATTAGAGCCGCGGAAACACCCTTGCCGGAAACATCAGCTATAACTATGCCGACATGATCATCATCCACTTCGATAAAATCATAATAATCACCGCCAAGTTCAAGGGCCGCCTCACTAAACGCGGACACTCCATAACCCTTCATTTCAGGAAATTTTTCAGGGAGAAGAAGATGTTGTATATCCCTTGCTATTTCAAGATCGTGGTCTATCCTCTTTTTCTCGGCAAGAGCATGGTAAAACTTCGCGTTATTAATTGAAATTGAAGCCTGATCCGCGAGTGCCGAGAAAAGAGAAAGATCTGTTGAACTAAATCTGCCCGACCATTTATTCACAAGTGCCATAACCCCGATAACTTCATCCTTTATTTTCACTGGAACAGCCATCATAGTTTCTACACCGAGAATGTTAGACTTAAGCTTTGGAATTCTTTCATCCTTGCTGCCGTCCTCAACCAATATGGGCACCGCTTTTTGTGCCGCTTCACCTATCACGCCAAAACCGTATAAAACCTTCTCATTTTTAAGAATATCTTCCAGGTATTTTGTTTTCGTGGATACCTTGTCTGCCACAAGCCCGACATTTTCCGTCATGGGGGGAAATGTTCCTTCAACTATCCTGGCCTGAAGATATTTACATTCGGGATCTGACAAAAAGATAGCTCCCGCGTTCGCTCCGACAAGATTAATGGAACATTTTATGATTTTCCTCAGAAGGTCATCCAGGCCAAGAGCTTCTGTAAATGCTTCTCCTATATCCTGGAGAAAGCACATCACAACTTCTTTTTCCTGAACCAGCGCTTTTTTCTCTCTGTCCAGAATTTTGTATTTCCTCCTCCCTAATGCATAGAGGACTATAAAAATAAAGGTTATAACAATCCAAAATATCTGAAAGGAATTTTTCACTTTTCCTTATCTTTTTTTATTGAATCTTCCAGTGATTTTATAACGGTTTTAAATGATTTTCTGTTTTTATCATCTATTTTTACAAGTGTTTTATGGCTTTCAAGCATATGTTTCGCGACACCTGACGTTTTTGCATCTTTAAAATTTAATTCTTTAAATTGAAATTTGTCAGGGAGGTTTTCAATTTTCTTCTCTAAGATAAAATTCATCAAACCAAGAGTGTTCAAAAGATTTCTTGTGTTTGAATTAAGATTGGAGAGATACATTTCCTTGCCTTCACGGGGTTTTAATATAAAACTCAATCCGGCAAGCATTCCCATAAAGGTACTGTCCATACTTACACATTCTTTTAAATCAAAGACGCAGATATCCGCGTCTTCCTCAAGCCGGCCAAGAATATATTCTTTGATCTCTTTACTATACTTAAAAGAGCCCCTGCCCGATATTCGGAGAACAAGACGGCTTCCGGAAAGCGCTGCTTGAATTTTATCCAAAATTCATATTTCCTCTATCATTTAAAAAACTTAGTTTCAAGAGCCACATAATTTTTATCCGTACATTTTATAAATCATTCGGAGTCATAGTCAATATAAAAAAGAGCTTTTATCCCACTTTTTTCACGGGACACTATTGCGCCCGCGACAAATACCGATACTACTGCCACTAAGAATAATTTTACCGCTAAATTGTCCACAGTAAAAGAAAATCGCGCCGAAACCTCTGAAAAATAAATCAACGGCCTTATCAAAATTTCCAGGCTTTTCAGAAGAAAAACCGCGATACTGGAAGAAAGCAGTGAAATTATAAACGCGGCAAAACCCGCGTTTATCAATAACGCCGCAACCAATACCACCGGAACATTAATAAAAGGGCTTAACAGATTAATAGTATTAAAATGCAGCAGGACAACCGGAGCGGTAAAAACCCATATCACACAGGACATTTTAAACAGGCCCCACACAAGGCCTGTAATTAACCGCAGTTTGCCAACACCGTTAGTTTCCTTTGACGGAATAGATTTAAAATATCTGGTATAAAATAAGATTCCTCCCACCGCGCAGAAAGACAGTTGAAATGACGGCGTAAAAAACAACAGCGGAGAAAACATGAGAATTATAATAACTGCCAGAGATAGGATATTGGCAAAATTCGCGAACCGCCCCCTGAAAGACGCGATGAGAACAAGGCTTGCCATTATTCCCGCTCTCATGGCCGAAGTCGCAAATCCGGTCAAAGCAATATAACACCATATAAAAAAACAAAGAAACAAAAGGGCCAGCATATTTCTTTTAAGCCCCAGGCATTTGACAATAAAATACAAACAACCTGTAAGAACTCCGACATGCAATCCGGACACAGCCATAACATGGGATATTCCGCCCTTCCTGAAGGAATTCTTTACACGGCGGCTGATATCCACTTTGCTGCCGGTCAGCATACCTCCCAAAACCGCGGACGATTCCGACTTAAATCCTTTATCCAGAAAATTCTCAATGCGGTTTTTCACCAGGCGGATACCCGATAGAAAGAACGCTTTATTGCCAATGTAATCAATTTTATTCCTTTCGTTCACCCATATCACATATTTAAAAGCGGAAAACGGAAAACCTCTTGTTTTTTTTATGCTTCCGTCAAACTTTAACAAATCTCCATAATTCCACCGCGGACGGTAAGGCATATTCACATAAACAATCGCCCTGCCGCTGCCCTTAAATGAAGCGTTTTCAAAACCTTTAATTACTCCATCCATTGCAATTTTAAAGGAACTTTCTTCCACAAATTCAGAGTTAATAATCCTTCTAACATTGAAAACTACAGTGTCATATTTATTAAAGGAAGGGTACCGAATCTGAGAAGACGAAATCAAAGAACCGTAACCCAGGAAAAAGAGACACAGAAGAACCATACCCTGATTTTCTTTTGCAAACAGGATACTAATCGCGGCAAACATCAACACACACATTAACACCCAGACTATGGCAAAGTTATAAACGGCAAATAACCATCCCAAAATTATTCCGAACATTAAGAAGACTGCCATCACAGCAAATGGATTTTTTTTAAATAAATTGAACATATTGAGGAAGGCTTTCAATCCTTGGACAAAGCCTGTTTCACCTTTGCTTCCAGCTGATCAGTGCTAAAAGGTTTGATTATAAAATAATCCGCTTTTTCTGCCATTCCTTTCATGGCTGCTTCTATCCCGCCGGCTGTTAGAATAACAATCGGAATCTTATCGGTATCCCTGGAAGATTTCAATCTTTTACAAACATCCTTGCCGCTTACAATAGGCATCATCATATCAAGCAGAATCAAATCCGGCTTTTCTTCCCTGGCAATATCAAGCCCGCTGAGTCCATCATAAGCCTCGATTATTTCATATTTACCGCCCAAGGTCATTTTAACCAGTTCGCGGATATGTTCTTCATCATCAATTATCAATATTTTCTTATCAGCCATAGTTCTTCAACCTCTATACCCGCCCCTAATTAATATATATCAATTCCCTCTATTTGTGAACATTTTTTTCAGTACCCAAAAAATATATTTACTTCAAAGCCTCTTCGGAAAAAACTATACCCTTGAATATGTAAAAATCCATCCCGGGTTTTTTCCAGGCATCTGCCGGTAGGCCCGCTTTCATGCATAAATGAGAAAGAGTATCTTCCCTGCCCCAGCCCTGCTCAGAAGCCACCTGCGGTAAAAACACAGACTGGTACATTCCTTTTTTTATGATGATACCATGTTCTCCCGGGATAAACTCATCAGGCCCCGCAACCATTTCCGGAGGAGTAAGAACAGATATTTCTATATCAATGTCCTTTAATTCCGCTTCGCTTACCGGAGAAAACCTCGTATCCCTTGTTGCTGAATTTACAGCCATATCTATAACAGCCTCACAAAGCGGCTTTACCGGCTCTATGTAGCCTATACAACCACGAAGCCTTCCATTTTTGCGCAATGTAACAAAAACTCCAGCTTTCTTCTTAAGCACTGGAGAAAGGTCATCTGCCAGCCCAACTCCGGGAATCTTCTCACCTTTTACACACTGCTCAACTGTTTTACGGGCAAGATTTATTAAAAACTTCTTCTCTTCAATCATAAGGTATTCATTCTTGTCTTCAGATTTGTCTTCGGATGAAATTTTTTTAACAGGTTTCTTCAACCAGCCTTTGCTAGAACTAAAAGCGAGCGAAACATAACTTACGGTTTCGGTTTCCCCACCTGCGATATCCCCTGAGGTATAATATGTAAGTAACATCCCTTTTGCATCTTCGGGCAGCATTTCTAAAAGTATACCTATGGGGCACCTTCCGCATATCGTTGCTCCGGTATCTTCAACATAATCAATAAATTTTGCGGTATCTTTTTCCAGAATCAAATCAACTGCTCCCATATCAAGCTTTTTAATATTCTCTTTAATATTTGTTTTATAAGGAACATATCCAAACCGCGGCCCCTGGTGAATAAAATCAGAACTGGCTACAACAAGATCTCCTTCAGAGATAATCTCACTAACGGCTCCGGCTAAAACAGGATAATCGCTTTCCATTAATTGTCCGACAACGATAGGAACTAATTTAAAATTACTTCCAAGGACTACCTGGAGAAACGGCAGCTGCACTTCAAGAGAATGTTCATGCGAGTGAACCCGGGCAATAGAAGAAAAGAGCTTTTGTTTAAGCAAAATATCACAGGATTTCCTGTCAAGTTTTACAAGTCCAAGCGGAGTCTCATAGCTGTCCGTATCGGGTATGGAAGCTCCCCTGAACCCCACAGAATGGGACGGGGCAATAACAATAACTTTTTTTATTTTTTTACTGTCAAGAAGCTTATAACCAAAAGCCGCGGCTTGCCCTGAAAAGGTGTAACCAGCGTGGGGACTGATGAGAGCAATTACATTTCCTTGAACTTTTCCAGGGGCCGCTTTTTTAAGATATTCTTTTATTTGTTTTTTTAATATTTCGGGATTATTCTCATAAAACATCCCGGCAACAGCTGCCTTACGCATTTTCACGTCCCTTTCGCTTTCCTGTTCAGCATATGCCCGAAAAATTGCTACAAAAAAAACTAAAAAGATGCAGAAAAACGTTATAATTCCAGATAAGGATTTCAAATGTTTCTTCATCGGAAATGAACAGCAATTAAGCTCCAAACCCACATTCTACATTATTATAAATCTATTTTTACCGGAATGCCCTTGTATAATTTAATTTTACTGAATCCTGTTACCCCTGTCAATTGTTTGATTTCCACGGTTTAAACTTGACGAACCGCTTGCTTAATTTATATACTTCTCTTCGGTTTAAATCGTGGGGGTATAGCTCAGTTGGCTAGAGTGTCCCGAATGCTTTCGGGAAGGTCTCTATAAAATACTTTTACCAAGAGCATTAAAGTTCCAAAAATATTGTCGCTATTAAAAATCGTGGGGGGTATAGCTCAGTTGGCTAGAGTGCTTGACTGGCAGTCAAGAGGTCGAGGGTTCGAATCCCTCTACCTCCACCATTTTGATAACAAGGAAATACGTTAAAAAACTACACAAAAACCTTCGCTATCCAGTCACCGGCATAATGAGTTAAAAATATAACCACAAGAGCAATTGCCAGATGTTCTGCTACAGCTTTCCAGGGGTTTGTATTTTGTTTTCTTGCCATAAAATAACTAAAAATACCAAGAGTGGACAATCCCCAGGCTATACTTACCAGAATCGCTGTTTGAAGTGTACAAAGCAGAAGAGGAACAATAAAGGTCAGCGCGAAAATAAACTTGGAGAAAAAAGTGCTTAACGACGCTGCCCATATTTCTTTTGTTGTATGCTTATTTTCGGATTCCTCAGAAATGTGGATGCCCAGCGCGTCTGAAAAAGAATCAGCTATTGCTATTGTAAGAACGCCGCCGATAACCGCAAGCTTTGAATTGGTTCCCGAATTCAAACCAACCATCAGGCCTAGAGTTGTGATTATTCCTGAAGTTAATCCGAAACTGAAACCTACCTTAAGTGAATGATTTTTATCCATATTCACCTTATGTGCTTATCTCGTTCTTTGGTGCCAGAGAAGGGACTTGAACCCTTACGAGCCGAAGCTCAACGGATTTTGAATCCGTCGCGTATGCCATTCCGCCACTCTGGCACTTCTGCGAAAGTAAAAAATAATATATCAAGCGTGAAATGTCAATTAAGTTCGTATCTGGTCCCCTCCGGGGAGGCTACGCTCCGCTCCGCACTATCCCGTAAATCGTATTTAGTATATAGTATTTCATATCTGTCCAAATCATTTCTTTTTTGAATCTGCGTCCAATTTTACTTTTTTCTGATTTTCTCTGTGTTCTCTGTGGCTAATTTTTTCCTCTTTAGCATTTCACTCAAAAATCTTACCGGGGTTTAATATATTATTTGGGTCAAAAAGTTTTTTAATTGCTTTCATTACTTCAATTTCTTTCTTTCCAACCGCGCGTTTTAAATACTTCTTCTGAATAATGCCAATCCCGTGTTCTCCTGAAATAGCACCCCCCATGTTAATAACAAGCTTATATAAATCAGCAAGGATCGCAGGTAATTTCTTTTGCCATACACTGTCATCCATATTTTCCTTTAAAATATTAACATGGACATTGCCATCACCGGCATGGCCGAAATTAAAGATTCTTACCTCGTGTTTTTCCTGCAAAGCATAAATTCCATCCAGCAGCTCCGGAATTTTAAAGCGAGGGACAACAACATCCGAAGACCTTTTTACCGGGCTAAGAGGCTTTATGGCTTCCCTTATTTTTCTCCTTGCTTCCCAGAGTTTCTCCTTCATTGGCCTGCTTTCCGCCACAAAAACATCTTCAGCACCGTTATTTAAGCATATTTTGCCCACTTTTTCATAAAGTTTTTCTGTTTCTTTTTGGTCCATACCGTCAAGTTGAATCAGCAGATGAGCCTCCGCGTCACTATGCGGAAGTTTCCGTTCAAGAAGAGATTCAACAGCTTTTATGCAATTCTTATCCATAAATTCAATAGCGGCCGGAACAATTTTGTTTAAAAGGATCGAAGATACGGTATGCGCGGCATCTTTAATTGTTTTAAAAGGTATAAGCAGATCCGTTACAGCCGCGGGATACGGAAGCAGTTTAAGTGTTATTTCTGTAAAAACGGCAAGTGTTCCTTCGGAACCTATCATTATCCCGGGAAGGTCATAACCCATCACATTTTTTACTATTTTCCCGCCGTAAACAAAATCCGAACCATCCGGCAAAACCGCCCTCAACCCGCATACATAATCTTTGGTAACTCCGTATTTAACAGCACGCGGGCCGCCAGAGTTCTCAGCGACGTTACCGCCCATACTGCAGGAATCGAGGCTTGCGGGGTCAACAGGATAAAACAATCCTTTCGCTTCAACTTGCGCCTGCAGGTTACCGGTAATTACTCCGGGTTGAACTACCGCCATAAGGTTTTTCTCATCTATATCAACAATTTTGTTCAATCCTTCAAGTAAGAGAACAGCCCCGCCGCAAACCGCCAGACAACCCCCTGTCGTTCCTGTGCCGGCACCTCTTGGGACAATGGGAATCTTTTCACTGTTCGCATACTTTAAAAGCTCCTTTATCTGTTTTATGTTTTCCACTTTTACAACAATATCCGGGCTGTAACTTAAATCCGGGGTTTCATCAGTAGAACATTCTTCAAGACTTTCATCATTAAGAAGAGCGTTTTTGACACCTGTAATCTTCTGAATTTTTTTTATTTGTTTATCTGAAAGCATTTATTATTCTCCTTTTTCAATAAACACAAAAAACTTTTTCATTTTCATTAAGATACCTTCTGATAAATCAGATACTATTTTCGAGGGAGGAAGCGATCTTATAAAGCTTTTCCCATAACTTTTTAAAAGAATTCTCTGATCGAGCACTAAAATAGCCCCGGTATCGTTACTATGCCTTACAAGCCTGCCAAAACCCTGCTTAAACTTTATCACGGCCTGAGGCAAGCTGTATTCACGGAAAGGGTTACCTCCACTCATTTCTATGTATTCCGCTCTTGCAACCTGAACAGGCTCGGTAGGAACTTTAAAAGGAAGCCTGGTAATTATAAGCAGTTTGAGAGAATCACCTTTTACATCTATGCCTTCCCAAAAACTTTCGGTTGCAAGCAAAACCGACCCTGAATCTTTCTTAAACCTCTCAAGCAGTTTATACCTGTTAAGTTCACCCTGTTTTAAAACAGGATATCCCATTTTTTCAATTTTACCTTTAAGAAGGGCCCACACCGTCTCAAGCATATAATATGAAGTAAAAAGCACCAGTGATCTTCCCTTAGAAATTTTGATAGATTCAAATATCATCTCTTTTAACATATCTACATAGCCGGCAGTTCCCGGTTCGGCAATTTTTTTAGGAATCCCGACAAAGGTCTGAGTTTCATAATTAAAGGGGGATTCAAGAACCAGGCCCTTTACCCTGGATTTTTCTACAAGATCCAGCCCTGTTCTGTTTTTTATAAATGAAAAATCTTTTTCAATAGAGAGTGTAGCCGATGTCATAAGTATGGTTTTATATCTTCCGTACAGAAACTCTTTAAGTTCCTTTGCCACAATAACAGGAGAAGTGCCGAGTTTAACATACGGCCCGGATTTTCCTCCTTTTTTAAATTCCACCCACCTGCAATGTTCATCTTCGTTTTCAATAAAAAAGCCAAAGTCTCTTACAACACTTTCGAACCTCATAATAATTGAGCTTAACTCGATAATGGGAGATTTAATTCTGTCAGATTTAAGAAAATCTTCTTTATCCAGCAGATCTAAAAACTCTTTTAACAGGCCGCCTGCCCTGACACAACAGCCGCAAAGCTCTTTTATCAGTGGAATAGCAGAATTCATCCAGAAATCACTGTTTTTAATATCAAAAGTTATACGGAATTTGGCATTCTCGGAAGACGGCCTTAGAAAACCCGTAAAAACCTTTTCGATTTCCTTAAAAATCGGTTCCGCTTCTTGTTGCAACTCTGATAGAGCCGGAATAATCTCATCTCCGAGTTCCCGTAGAACCAGATGTTTTTTATCCTGAGGTATTTTTCTGGAAGAATAAATCAACGTCTCAATAAAAGTAAGCAGCCCTGATTTTTTGCCTTTTTTCCTTCCTTTAAGAATCCTGGAAAATATTTTAGATAACCGGAACCTGGAAATCTCCGTTCCCATGTTTGAAGTTGCCACATCCTCAAGATGGTGAGCTTCATCAAAGATTATCCTCTGGAAATGAGGTAATATCGCTGAAGTTGTATAATTTTCCGTAATCTTTCTTAAGATAATATCTGTCATCACTATGTGATGGTTGGCTATAACAATATTTGAATAAGAAGCTTTCTTCCTTGCCTTATAAAAAAAACACCTGCTGAAATAACTACATTTAACCCTCGTACACTGATCGGCATCACACCGCACCATCTCCCATAGATTCTCTTTTGGGATATATTCCAACTCTGATTTGCTGCCTTCAGGTGTATTCTCCACCCACTGAATTATTTCTTCCAAAAACTCCTGCTCTTTCTTATTTAAAAGCTTCAGTTCCCTCTTTACACTCTCAACCTTTCTCAGACAAACATAGTTTGCCCTGCCTTTTATCAGGCACCATTTAAAGTCAATACCTGTCATTTTCCGCAGTTGTGGAATATCCTTATAAAAAAGCTGTTCCTGAAGATTAATTGTATTTGTGGAAATTATAACTTTTTCTTTATTAACCAGACTCCAGAGTATTGAAGGAAGAAGATATGAAAACGACTTGCCTGTTCCAGTCCCCGCTTCGACTATGCCAATTTTATTCCTATTAAAACAATCAGCAACAAAACCTAACATATCAACCTGTTCTTTCCTGTATTCATAACCTTCAAGCCCCGCGGCAATACTGCCATTTTCCAGAAAATATTCTTCAAGTTTATTTTTGTTCAGAGGGCACAGTTTTTCAGGAAGAAAAGCTTTTACCACAACATTTACTTTGGCCAGTTGATTATCCACTATGTAAAAACCGTTTCCAGCCTGCCCTATGGAAGAAGCAATGTTCAAATCGGCACTTGAAGGAGTCAGATCTCCTGTCGGATGATTGTGTACGACAATATCCCCCGCTTCAAGAATATGAAGTATTGCCGGCACCGCGGATTTGTTGCCTCTCGCTACTTCGTCGGCATCAGTTATCATGAGGTGCTCATCAATTTTACAGATAAAAAACACCTCATTCCCATCCGCTTCCTTAATTACTGACCTCATGTAATTAACAGCGGATTCACTGATGTATTCTGCAATGTCTGAGTATTTCATTTTCCTATTCTGTTTGACTTTAAGTTAAATTTAATATATTTATATATAATTAGTTTACTATCTAATAAAAAAAAGAAAAGAGGAAAATATGCTGCAGACAGCAATCAAAGCGGCTAGAGAAGCCGGAAAACTCATGATTAACTCTTTCGGCAAGGAATTAAAAATCGACAGCGAGATAAGATATGATACAAAACTCGCGCTTGATAAAGAATGTGAAAAAGTAATTATTGATATTATAAAATCTAATTTTCCCGAACACTCTATTCTAGCTGAAGAAAGCGGGCAGACTAAAAATAAATCCGATTACACCTGGATTATAGATCCATTGGACGGAACAGCAAATTTTGCAAAGGGTATTCCTCAATTCTGTACATCAATAGCTCTTGTCAAAGGCAGTGAACATATTCTCGGAGTGGTCTTTGATCCTCTTAAAGACGAGTTATTCCACGCTGAAAAAGGCAAAGGAGCCTATTTAAACAATAAAAGAATATATACAAGCAATGTAAAAAGATTAGAAGATTCTTTTATGATATGCGGATTTATGAAATCTGAAGAAGCTATTAAAAAAGGCCTCGGTTTTTTCAAGGATTTGGTACTCAAGGTAAAAAAGGTAAGAATCATGGGCGCCGCGGCACTGGATTTATGCTGGGTAGCTGCCGGAAGATTCGAACTTTATTTCGAATATGGAATCATGAGCTGGGATATCGCCGCGGGCACAGTAATACTTCAAGAAGCCGGCGGAAAAATTACCGCCCGAGAAATCACTAAAAATACATTTAACGTCGTAGCTACTAACGGAAAAATACTGCCGGAAGAAACCCCGGGTACTTAAATAAGTACCACAAGAACTTCGTGTTTTTTCTTGTCCTTAAAAGGTTTTATCATATTCCCTGATATTTCTTTACCGTCAACAATAATACTTCTAACGCCCTTGTAACTCCCTTTTGGATTTCTTACCCTTATGTGATATGTAGCACCTCTGAACATTCTGGTCATTTCAAAGTGTCTCCAAGTTGAAGGGATACACGGATCAATTATTAAACCATCGTAAGTCGGCCTGACTCCAAGTATCCATTCACAGGCAATTCGGTAATACCATGCGGAAGAACCCGTATACCAGGTCCAGCCTCCCCTTCCAAAATTAGGTGAATCAGGGCCATCAACATTACCCGCAGTCACATAAGGTTCACATTTATAAAGGTCGGGAGCTTGTGTACTACGCTTTATCGGGTTAAAACTTGAGTATAACCTGTAAGCGACATCCGGCCTGCGGGCTACACACTCCGCCTGTATTGCCCATACTCCCGCATGAGTATATAATCCCCCGTTTTCCCTCATTCCCGGAGCATATCTTGTCAGGTAACCTATCTTCGGATTAGGGACATCATACGCGGGGTGGAAGAGAATAGGCCCATGCTCTCTGTAAAGGTTTTTTTCCATGGAAGACAGCATTGATTTTATTCTTTTGGGATCATCTACTATTCCGTTAATAATCGCCCAGGTCTGAGCGTTAAGAAATATCTTGCCGCTCTTCTCAGTTGAACTCCCTAGCACATGACGGCTATCGGTCGTTGCGCGCCAGAACCATCTGCCATCCCACCCATACAGATTCACAGCCTTTTTCAATTTTCCCGCCTCTCTAATACACATATTGGCTGTCTTTTTATCCTTCATAACCTTCGCAAGGTGAACAAATTCATTAAGAATCCCGTATAGAAAATGACCCATCCAAATGGACTCGCCTTTCCATTTATCCCCGCACGAGCTTAACCCATCATTCCAGTCACCTTCTCCTATAAGAGGCAAGCCTCTTTTGCTCCGCCTTGAAAGGCTTTTCGCTATAGCTCTTTTGCAGTGCTCATACAGACTTGCCCTTCCCTTATCAACAAAAGGTGTCATTTCTTTAAGAATAGGAAAATCAACTGTTTCTTTAAGATAATTAACTGTTATAAACGGAAGCCAGAGCAGGTCATCGGAAAATTCAGATTTAGGCCCTTTATCTGAAAGGGTATTCCACCAGTGATAAACTGTTCCATCGCTAAACTGATGGCGAGCGTGATCAAGAATTCTTTCTTTTGTTTTATCAGGATTAAGCGGAAGAAATATCTGACTGT
>CBDURG010000015.1:0-23489 GCA_965369805.1 uncultured bacterium | reverse complement strand
ACCCGATAGCAATGGAAAAGACACTCAGGTTTGCGATAAGGGAAGGCGGAAGAACCGTTGGTGCTGGTAGAGTAACCGAGATTGTTGAATAAGGGAGACAAAAGACGTGCAAGGGCAGAGAATAAGAATAAAATTAAAGGCTTATGACCACAGGGTTCTTGACCAGTCTGCGCGGGAAATAGTGGAAGTGGCCAAGAGAACAGGTGCGTCCGTATTGGGGCCTATTCCATTACCGACAAATGTGGAGAAATACACGGTGCTTCGATCTCCACATGTAGACAAAAAGTCCCGTGAACAGTTTGAAACAAGGACTCATAAAAGGCTTCTTGATATTATTAATCCCACTGCCAAAACGGTCGATGAGCTTAAAAAACTTATTTTGCCGGCTGGCGTGGATATAAATATCAAGAGTTAACAAACTGTAGATTACGGATTGTATATTAAAAGAAGTCGAATATTGGAGAATTTGCAATGAGGATTTCATTGTTTGGACGAAAAATAGGTATGACACAAATATTTTCCGAAAAGGGGAATGTTCTGCCGGTAACCGTATTAGAAGTTGGCCCCTGTATGGTAGTCCAGGTTAAAACCCCGGAGAAAAACAGCTATTCTGCCGTACAGCTTGGTTTCGGCGATGTTAAAGAGAAAAGAGTGACGAAACCTTTGAGGGGTCATTTTAAGAAAGCTGGTGTTTCCCCTAAAGCAATACTTGCTGAGGCAAGGCTTGTTCCGGGGGAAGAAAAAAATTACCAGGTTGGGCAAGAAATAAAAGCTGATATATTCAAAAAGGGAGATAGGGTAGATGTGACGGGAACTTCCATAGGACGCGGGTTTGCCGGTGTTATGAAAAGGCACGGATTTCACGGGCATAAGGGTTCTCATGGTACACATGAAAGCAAGAGAGGGATGGGTGCCTCGGGAGCCTGCGCAACTCCTTCAAGGGTTTACAAAGGGCGTAAAATGGCTGGGCAAATGGGAAATACAAGAGTTACGGTTATGAACCTTGAAGTAGTGGATGTAAGGCCCGAGAAGAATATTATTCTTGTTAAAGGAGCAGTTCCCGGCTGGAAAACAGGATTTTTACAGATAAAAATATCTGTAAAAACGAAGAAAACAAAGAAAAAGTAAAGATTCAGAAAAAGTTTATAAAATTTGCTGGAGAAAAACGAGAAGGATTTATCAATGGCTAAAGTAAAGATTCTTAATATTTCTGGGAAAAAAGTTAGAGATTACGAAGTTCCGGGAAAGATACTTGAACTTGAACCGAATGAGCAGGCAATTCATGACGCAGTTGTGGTACAGCTTGCCGTACGCAGAAAGGGTACAGCCAGCACCAAAACGCGTTCGGAAGTAAATAAGTCACATCAGAAAATGTATCGTCAAAAGGGGACCGGGAGATCAAGGGCAGGAACCGCCGGTTCTCCAATAAGAGTTGGCGGGGGTGCCGCGTTTGGCCCAAAACCGAGAAAATACTCTATGAAAATATCAAAGAAGGCAAAATGTTGCGCGTTAAAATCCGCGATTGTACAGAAGTTTAAAAGCGATGATGTGGTTATTGTAGATGAACTTAAGATTCCCGGGCACAAAACCAGTGAAGTAACTAAATTCCTTCAACGCGTAAAGGCCGGCAATAGTTCTCTTATAGTTTTGACAAAAATTGGAGACGAGGTTAAACTTGCGGTGCGCAATCTTTCCAGGGTTAATGTTTCTGTGCCTGCGGGTTTAAATACTTATGATGTTTTATATTACAAAAAACTTGTGGTTGGAGAAGATGCTCTCAAAGAGATAATAGCAATGTTTTAACAAGGGGATAGAAATGAAAGACCCGTATAAAGTTATAAAAAATCCTGTAATTACCGAGAAGGGTACAGCTCAGGGCGAGGGATTGAGTAAATATTTTTTCAATGTTGATAAAAATGCGAATAAGTTTGACATAAAAAATGCTGTTGAGACGCTGTTTAAGGTAAAGGTTGTTAAAGTTAACAAAATGAAGGTTCCCGGAAAAAAGAAGAGAGTACGGCAAAAACAGGGGATGACATCGGAGTGGATTAAAGCTGTGGTTACGCTTAAAGAAGGGGACAAAATTGAATTTGTTTAGATTAATAAGCGAATGGGGTGAATAGCAAATGGCTGTTAAGAAATTTAGACCTATTACTCCGGGAAGAAGGTTTATGACAGTTTCTTCAGGCGAAGGTTTGTCGAAGAAGAAACCTGAGAGAAGCCTTCTCAGCGGGGTTAAAAAAACAGGTGGCAGAAACAATACCGGAAGAATTACGGTTCGTCATCATGGCGGCGGATGTAAGCGCATGTTTCGTTTAATTGATTTCAAGAGGGATAAGGATGGAATTCTTGCAAGGGTGTCTGCGATTGAGTATGATCCGAACAGATCCACAAGAATTGCCCTTGTTGTTTACAAGGATGGTGAGAAAAGGTATATTATTGCTCCCACCGGGTTAAAAGTAAATGATGAGGTAATGTCCGGTTCGAAAGCAGAAATTCAGGTTGGCAACTGTTTGCCTCTTGTTAATATTCCGCTTGGAATGATGGTTCACAATATCGAACTCAGGAAATCATGCGGAGGCAAGCTTGTAAGAAGCGCGGGAGGAAGCGCACAGCTCATGGCAAAGGAAGGTGAATTCGCGCATGTGAAACTGCCTTCAGGCGAAGTAAGGCTTATACCTGTCGAGTGCAGGGCCACTATTGGCCAGCTTGGCAATGTAGAACATTCGAATATTACGCTCGGGAAAGCCGGACGTTCCAGATGGCTTGGGATAAGGCCTACTGTTAGAGGTGTTGCCATGAATCCCGTTGACCATCCTCATGGCGGCGGAGAAGGTAAGGCTCCTCAGGGTGCTCCTCATCCGGTAACCCCTTGGGGAAAACCGACGAAGGGGTATAAGACTCGTTCGAAAAGAAAAGATTCCTGGTATATAATTAAATCCAGGAAAAAGAAATAAAAAAACAGGAGATGGAGATAATAAATGGCTAGATCACTTAAAAAAGGTCCTTTTGTGGATGAGAAGCTGGCGGCGAAAGTTGATAAAGCTCGAAAAACTGGAGACAGAAAGCCAACTAAGACCTGGTCGAGAAGGTCAGTTATAACACCGGAGTTTGTTGGTATAACTTTTTCGGTTCATAACGGCAATAAATTTATTCCGGTTTTTTGCACAGAGAATATGGTGGGGCATAAGCTGGGGGAATTCGCGCCTACAAGGATTTTTAGAAGGCATGGTGGAGAAAAAGGTGCTGCTTCGGCTGTGAAAAAAGGTGTTGGTATGCCTGGCGGAATACCGGCAGCGGCTTCAACATCTACTCCTGGATCTAAAGAATCTTCGGGTGGAAATTCTCAAAAAGCTCCCGAAAAAGGTGCTGTTAAACAAGACAAAAAATCTTAAGGTAATGGGAGTTTGTATAGATGGAAGCAAAAGCTATAACAAAATATGTGAGAGTTTCTGTGAGAAAGGTAAAACTTTTAATGGAATCTATTCGCGGCCAGGAAGCGGAAAAAGCCCTTAAGATACTTTCTTTTTCCGCGAAAAAGGCGGCGAAGGTAATAGAAAAGACTATGAAGTCGGCTATTGCTAACGCAAAGTCAAAAGAGGAAAAATCCTCTGGCGAATTTTATGTAAAAGAGGCGTATGCTACAGAAGGGCCTACTTTAAGAAGATTTATTACAAGGGCTCATGGCAAGGCTACGCGGATTAGGAAAAGGACAAGCCATATAACAGTAATAATCGCGGGAAAAGAAAAAGCAGTTTTAGAAAAAGCGCCTTTAAAAGAGAATTCCGGGAAAAAACAAAAAACCAAAAGTAAAAAATTAAAAACACGGGATAAAAAGATAAAACGAAAAAAGGGTTAATCGTAGATCGTATAGATAAAATTTGATATATCAGGAGGTAAATGTGGGACAGAAAGTAAACCCGATAGGGTTTAGAGTAATGGTTACAAAAGATTGGCGGTCCAAATGGTATGCCGACAAAAAAAGATTTGGCGCATACTTAAGTGAAGATTTGGGAATCCGGGATTATGTTAAAAAAAGACTTTTATTCGCGGGGATTTCGCGAATAAATATTGAAAGAAACGGTAATGTTATAGCGATTACTTTGTTTTCAGCCCGCCCGGGTTTGGTTATAGGGAGAAAGGGCACCGAAATAGACAAGCTAAAAGAAGAACTTATGAATAAAACGAAAAAAGGAATAAAGATTGAAATTCAGGAAATTAAAAATCCTGAGGCAGACGCGCAACTTGTCGCTGAAGGTATCGCGGCGCAGATTGTAAAAAGGATTTCTCATAAAAGAGCTATGAAAAAGGCTGTGAGGCTTGCTATGGATAGCATTGCCGATGGGATAAAAATATTATGCGCGGGAAGGCTTGGCGGTTCTGAGATAGCCAGGTCGGAAGGGTATAAGGAAGGGAAAATACCATTGCATACTCTCAGGGCGAATATTGATTACGGATTTACTGAAGCAAGGACTACGTACGGGGCTATTGGAATAAAGGTGTGGATTTGTAAGGGAGAAAACAGCGTATCTGTAAAAAGTAAGGGGGCAAAACATGCCTTTAATGCCTAAAAGAGTGAAACACCGAAAAATGCAGAAGGGCAGAATGAGAGGCCTTTCCAAGGGCAACAGTGAGATACACTTTGGAGAATACGCGATTCAGTCTCTTGGACGTGAGTGGATTACGAATATTCAAATAGAAGCCGCTCGTGTTGCCCTGACACGGTTTATACAGAGAAAAGGAAAAATCTGGATAAGGGTATTTCCCGACAAACCCATGACGAAGAAGCCTGCTGAAGTAAGAATGGGAAAAGGAAAAGGTTCTGTGGAAGGCTGGGTATGTCCGGTAAACCCCGGTAAAATTCTTTTTGAAATAGAGGGGGTAACTGAAAATATTGCCCAGGAAGCGATGAGACTAGCCGCAAGCAAATTGCCGATAAGAACCAGGTTTGTTTCTAGAAAAGATTTAGCTTAAATATTGAAGAAAGGTTTTTTTCGATGAAAATAGAGAAGATAAGAGAGTTAACGGAAGCGGAGCTTGATAAAAAGCTTTCCGACGCGAAGCAGGAATTGTTTAACCTTAAGGTTCAAGCGAATCTTGGGCAGATTGAAAAACCGGACCAAATAACCAAAGTAAAAAAAGGTATTGCCCGGGTGCTTACAATTAAAAAAGAAATCGCGAATAGCGCGAAGAAAAAGGGGTAGTAATTAATGGAAGGAACGGTTAAAAAAGGATATCGCAAAACTCGTGTAGGTGAAGTCATGAGCGCGAAAATGGATAAAACCGCGGTGGTCAGGGTGTCCAGGACTTTGCGCCACCCGGTTTATGGCAAGGTTATAAGAAAATACAAAAAATATTACGCTCATGATCAGGACAATACGGCTAGAGCGGGTGATACTGTAGAAATTATTGAAACAGCGCCTATCAGTAAATTAAAAAAGTGGCGTGTTTCTAAGGTCGTCAGGAAAGCTGTTATCGAGGAGCAATAGAAGGAAAACTAAAAACACGAAAATAAATGTTTTAATAGCCTTGGTTTGTGCTTTAAAACGGTTAATATTTTTAAAGAAAGAGAGCAAGTTATGATTCAGATGAGTACCATATTAAATGTTGCTGATAATACCGGCGCGAAGAAAATCGGCTGTATAAAAGTTCTTGGGGGTTCAAAACGCAGATATGCCGGTGTTGGTGATATTATAGTTGCTTCGGTAAAGGAAGCTATGCCCCGAAGCGCGGTAAAAAAGGGAGAAATTATAAGGGCCGTTATTGTAAGAACAAAAAAAGGAATAAAGAGGAACGATGGATCAACCCTGAGGTTCGATTCAAACGCGGCTGTTATTATAGATGAACAAAAAAATCCAAAAGGCACAAGAATTTTTGGGCCTGTCGCAAGGGAGCTCAGGGACAAAAGTTATATGAAAATAGTGTCTCTAGCACCTGAAGTTTTATAGGAAATACAAATTGGGAGTTTTACGAATGTCAAAGATGCAAGCAAAAGTGCGAGTAAAAAAAGACGATATGGTTCAGGTAGTGGCTGGAGCTGAGAAGGGTAAAACCGGTAAAATTTTAAATGTTATACCCGGGAAAGGACGCCTTATTATAGAAAGCATTAACTTTCGCAAAAAGCATACAAAGCCTTCAAGAGAAAATCAACAGGGAGGTATTATACAGAAAGAAAGCTCTATAAGCGTTTCCAATGTTTTGCTTTACTGCCCTTCTTGTAAGAAAGGTGTGAAAATTAGAAAAGAGATAAGGAAAGATGGTTCCAGAACAAGGATCTGCAAAAAGTGCGGAGAAGTTTTTGATAAGTCTTAGTGAGGGGAAATATGGCAAGATTGAAAGAATTATATAAAAATGAGATTCAGCCGGCTCTGAAGAACAAGTTCGGATATAAAAACATTTATCAGATTCCAAAACTTGAAAAGGTTGTTGTAAATATGGGAGTGGGCGAAGGAGCAAGAGACAAAAAGGTTATCCAGGACGCGGCGAACGAACTGGCCCTGATAGCCGGGCAGAAGCCTGCCATCGCGAAATCAAGAAAAAGTATCGCGGGTTTTAAGCTGCGCGAGGGGGCTCCCATTGGATGTAAGGTAACCCTTAGAGGGAACATAATGTATGAATTTGTCGACAGACTTATAAATGTTGCTCTCCCGCGGGTAAGAGATTTTAGAGGCCTTCCCAACCGCTCGTTCGACGGTAGGGGTAATTATACCTTTGGAGTAGAGGAACAGTTGATCTTTCCTGAAATCGATCCGGATAAGGCCCATAGGGTCCAGGGTATGGATATTACTTTTGTCACTACCGCAAAAACAGATGAAGAAGCAAAAGAGCTTCTTCTTGGATGTGGGATGCCTTTTAGTAAAGGGAAATAGCATAGATTAATTACGATGTGAGTTGAAGCAGAGAAAACGAACAGGGGAGTAATTTGTGGCAAAGAAATGCAAAATAGAGAGTGCAAAAAGAATTCCAAAATTTAAGGTGAGACAGCATTACCGCTGCGGCCGCTGCGGCCGTCCGCGCGGTTACATGCGTAAATTCGGCATATGCAGAATATGTTTCAGGGAATTATCAGGCCTGGGACAGATCCCCGGAGTGGTAAAGTCCAGTTGGTAAGTGACATGATTGTTTTAATGGAGGAGTAACGATATGGCAGTAAGTGATCCTATTGCAGATATGCTGACGCGTATAAGAAATGCGAGTAAAGCGGGATTGGAATCTGTGGATATACCAGCTTCCAAAATGAAGGTTGAAATTGCCCGAGTGATGAAGGAACAGGGTTTTTTGAAAAGCTATAATATATTGGACGATAAAAAACAGGGTTTGATAAGAGCATATCTGAAGTATGTAAAAGATGATGAGCCGATTATAATCGGCATAAAAAGAATAAGCCGTCCGGGGCTTAGAAAATACAATGAAGCTAAAAACATTCCAAATGTTTACAGCGGCATTGGTGTAGCTGTTTTGTCAACATCAAAAGGCATAATGACTGGTGATGAGGCCAAGAAAGCTAACATTGGCGGGGAAGTTCTCTGCTATATCTGGTAAATCGGGCCAGTCGCGGACTGTAAATTTTTTTAAATAATAAGGAGTAGTAAATGTCAAGGATAGGCAAACAACCGGTGGCTATACCGATTGGAGTTACCGTCGAGGTTAAAGGCAGGGAAGTAGTAATTAAAGGTTCAAAAGGGTCTTTAACCCAGCAAATACCTTCAGGAATAGAAATTAAAACCGAGGATGGCAAAGTGATTGTTTCGAGAAAAGCTGATACAAAACAGGCGCGTGCTTTTCATGGACTCACGAGAGCATTAATAGCCAACATGGTTAAAGGATTGACGGAGGGTTATAAAAAGGTTCTCGAAATAAGTGGTGTAGGGTATCGGGCAAGCCTTCAGGGAAAAACACTTAACCTTTCAGTTGGTTTTTCACATCCTATTAATTATCCGGTACCGAACGGAGCTGAAGTTAAGGTTGAGAAAAACATGGTTATTGTTTCCGGCATTGATAAACACCTGGTGGGGCAGACAGCAGCAACAATCAGAGCTTTTTGTCCGCCGGAACCTTACCAGGGGAAAGGAATTAAATATCAAGATGAACATGTCCGTAGAAAAGCAGGCAAGACGGTTAAATAATTAATCACGAATTATAGATTGAGGTGAGAATTGTTAGATGAAATCAAAAGATAAAGTAAAAGCAAGGAAGAAAAGACATTTTAGAATAAGAAAAAAGGTTAGAGGCACAGCGGAATGTCCGAGGCTTTGTGTTTTCAGAAGCTTGAAGCATTTTTCAGCCCAGATTATTGATGATGACAGGGGTATGACCCTTGTGGAACTAACAACTTTATCAAAAGACTTTGCTGAAAAAGGCAGGAATGTTGCCGTAGCCAGGAAACTTGGTACGATGCTTGCTGAAAAAGCGAAAATAAATAAAATAGAAAAAGTTATTTTTGATAGATCCGGATATAAATATCATGGGAGAGTAAAAGCCATGGCTGAGGGTGCCCGAGAAGCAGGATTGAAGTTCTAATTGGAGGAAACAAATGGTAGATGCTAGAAAGAGAAAATCAAGGCAGAAACAAAAGATAGAACAGAAAGAAGGCCCTTCTTTTATTGAAAAGCTTGTACATATAAACAGGACGGCGAAAGTTGTGAAAGGAGGCCGCAGGTTTGGCTTCAGTGCTCTTATGATTGTCGGGGATGGTAACGGCAAGGTTGGTTATGGAACAGGAAAAGCGAACGAAGTTGCTGAAGCAATCCGGAAAGGTATCGATGACGCTAAGAAAAACATGGTTGCTATTACCATGCACAAAAATACTATTCCACATGAGATTATTGGAGTTTTCAAGGGAGCAAAGGTTCTTCTTAAGCCGGCCGCTCCGGGTACCGGAGTTATCGCGGGCAATGCGGTAAGGGCGGTTATTGAATCTGCTGGTGTTAAAGATATTTTAAGTAAATCTCTGGGGTCCAATACTGCTGGAAATGTGGTTAGGGCAACGCTTAAAGGGCTTTTGGCTCTTAGAGACAAAAGAATGGTTCGGAGACTGAGAGGAGTTTAACAAATGGGTCTTGATAAATTAAAAAATAACCCGGGTGCCAGAAAAAACCCTATTAGAAAGGGCAAAGGTGCCGGTTCAGGAAAGGGCGGCACTTCGGGCAGAGGACATAAAGGCCAGGGTGCGAGAACAAGCGGAAATGTCCGTCCCGGATTTGAAGGCGGCCAAATGCCGATTATAAGACATGTACCCAAAAGAGGTTTTAACAACAAAGCGTTTAAAACCTGTTTTGAAATAGTTAACCTTAAACAGCTTGATATTTTTAAAGAAGGGGATGAAGTTAGTCCTGTTCAGTTTGAGGAGAAAGGGCTTATAAGAAAGAGTAAATCAAAAGTAAAAATTCTTGGGTCTGGAGAAGTGAAAAAGCCGCTCATTATTAAAGCCCATTCTTTCAGCGGTTCGGCTAAAGAGAAAATTGAAGTGGCAAAAGGTAAATGTGAAATCATTTAATAAAATCAAAAACACAGAAAGCGGTTATTGTTGACAATTGTGAAGGAGTTCTTGTGTTTGACGCGTTTAAAAACATATTTAAGGTTCCCGAGTTAAAGAAAAAACTCTTTTTTACTTTTGGCCTTCTTGCGGTATGCAGGCTGGGCGCGTATGTTCCTGTTCCGGGAGTTAATGGCAGGATACTGGCAGAATGGTTTACAAAGAAGGAAGCGGGAGGCGGGACAATTTTTGGGCTTATGGATCTTTTCAGCGGGGGAGCTCTTTCAAAATGTACTGTATTCGGGCTTGGAATAATGCCTTATATCAGCGCGTCTATTATTTTCCAGCTTCTGGTAGCCGTTATTCCGTTCCTTGAGAAACTGGCAAAGGAAGGTGAGCTTGGGCGCAAGAAACTGACTCAATATACAAGATATGCCACCGTTGTCCTTGCCATGTTTCAGGGCCTTATGTATAACAAGTTTATACTTACGCTGAACAATGAGTCCCCTGGGATAGTTTCTAGTCCGGGGTTGGCATTTACTCTTATTACAATGATTACGCTTACGGCAGGAACGGCTTTTCTGATGTGGCTCGGCGAACAGATAACAGAGAAAGGCATAGGGAACGGTATTTCTCTTATTATAACTATAAACATACTTTCAAGGCTGCCTTCAGCCGTATTTCTTGCCAAGGATCAGTTTTTAAGCGGACAGCTTAATCTTGGATCTGTCCTTATACTTGTAGCACTTATGGTCTTTGTAACCGCGGGTGTTGTTGCTGTATCCCAGGGCCAACGAAAAATTCCGGTTCAGTATGCTAAGAGAATTGTCGGCCGAAAGGTTTACGGGGGCCAGTCCAGTTTTCTCCCTTTAAGGGTAAGCCAGGCAGGTGTTATACCAATTATATTTGCATCAAGTATTTTAATGTTTCCGCAGACTATTGTAGAGTGGACAAAAATTGAGTGGCTCAGGGATTTTATAGGCAGATGGTTTCCGTATGATGGCGGTTTATATACAGCTACTTATGCCGCTCTGATTATGGCTTTTTGTTATTTCTGGACCGCGATGCAGTTTAATCCCATTCAAATCGCTGACGACATGAAAAGGTATGGGGGGTTTGTCCCGGGTATTAGGCCGGGAAAACCAACTGCCGGATATCTCGAAAATGTTATGGTGAGAATCACATTTGTTGGTGCGGTTGCTATTGTAATTATCGCGATTATGCCGAAAATAATAGGCAACATTTTTAACGTTGATTACAGAATAGCGCAGTTCTTTGGTGGAACAGGGCTCCTGATTATCGTTGGTGTGATGCTTGATACTATGAGACAGATTGAATCTCATCTTATTATGAGGCATTATGAGGGCTTTGTGAAGAAGGGACGTTTAAAGGGGAGGATTTGATCGTGAACATTGTTCTTCTTGGAGCTCCGGGGGCAGGTAAAGGTACGCAGGCTGAAACGCTGGTGAAAGATTTTAATTTGAAGCATATTTCAACCGGCGATATATTAAGAGAAGAGGTCAAAAAAGGTTCTCCTGCCGGGTTGGAAGCGAAAGGATATATGGATAAAGGTTTGCTCGTATCCGATGAAGTTGTTATTAAACTTGTTGCCGGCGCGATATCCGGTTTTAGCAGTAAGCAGGGGCAGGGGTTTTTGCTTGATGGATTTCCAAGAAATGAGAACCAGGCAAAGATGCTTGAAGAAAAACTTTCTTTAGTCAACCAGAGGATTGACAGGGTAATATTTTTGAAGGTTTCGCGGGAAGTTGTCATCAGCCGTTTGAGTGGCCGAAGAGTATGTAAGGATTGCGGGGATGTTTATCATTTAAAGAACATACCTTCCGAAAAAGAAGGTGTTTGTGATAAGTGTGCCGGGGCTCTTTTTCAGCGCGAAGACGATAGCGAAAAAACGGTTCTTAACCGCCTTGAAGTTTACAAAAAAGAAACAGGCGGATTAATTAATTATTATAAAGATAAAAACCTGCTTTCGGAAGTGGACGGGGATCTTGCGCGGGAAGAAACTTATGCCTTGATGGTTAAGGGAATAAATAATAATTGTGAATAGTAAACAAGATTTCAGCGATATATAGAATAATGATAGCGATAAAAACTCCTGAGCAGATAGAGAAAATAAGCTATTCAGGGAAGATCTTGTCAAAGCTCTTTCAAATACTGGAAAACAGGATAAATCCAGGGATTACAACGGAAGCTCTCAATGAGATTGCCGAGGAGTACATGAGAAAGAGAGGCATCAAGCCGGCTTTCAAGGGGTATAGGGGATTTCCTGCCGCGCTTTGTGTGTCAGTAAATGAGGAAGTGGTTCATGGCATTCCATCTGGGCGGGTGCTTGAGGAGGGGGATATTGTCAGCATCGACATGGGCGCGGTTCACAAAGGGTTTTTTTCCGATGCCGCGAGAACTTATCCTGTTGGGCGGATAAGCACGCTTAAGCGGAAATTGATAGCGGTTACTAAAAAGTCACTGGATATTGCTATTGGTAATATGTCGGAGGCAAATAAGCTGTTTGATGTTTCGCATTCGGTTGAGGAATATGTTAAAAATAACGGATTTTCTGTTGTGAGGGACTTTGTGGGGCATGGCATAGGTGAAAAGATGCATGAAGATCCGCAAATCCCTAATTTTGGGGTGCCGGATACAGGCCCTCAACTTGAGATAGGTATGGTGTTTGCCGTAGAGCCAATGGTTAACACGGGAACTTCAGAGGTTGAAGTTCTTGATGATCACTGGACAGTGGTTACAAAAGATAAAATGCCTTCGGCACATTTTGAAGACACTATAGCAATAACAGACAAGGGGCCGGTGATACTTACAAGATAAGGTATTTATATGGCGAAGGAAGAATCAATTAAAGTTGAAGGTGTAGTGTCAGAAGTGCTGCCCAATACAATGTTCCGGGTAAAACTTACTGACGGACATATAATTCTGGCGCATATCTCCGGCAAAATGAGAATGCATTTTATCAAAATCCTTCCGGGCGATAAAGTTCAGGTGGAAATGTCTCCGTATGACCTTTCTAAGGGAAGGATAACGTTCAGGGAAAAATAAATAGATAAAAAACAGGGAAATGTGTGGGAAGCATGTTGAAACTCGATAGTTAGGGCCCAGGGAAAAAGGTTGAAAATATATGAAAGTTAAATCATCTGTTAAAAGACGTTGTGAAAGGTGTAAGGTAGTGAGAAGAAAAGGTGTTGTGCATGTAATATGCACAAATCCAAAACATAGACAAAGACAGGGGTAGTGATTTTTGTTGGATAGCCAAGCTTACTCGATACAAGGAGGATGAAGTGCCAAGAATAGCGGGAGTAGATATACCAAAAGATAAAAGAATTGTAATTGCGCTTACATATATCTATGGAATAGGAAGAAAGATTTCTTCAAGGGTTCTTAAGGAAGCAACTATAGATGAAAATGTGAGGGCGAAAGATCTTTCGGATGAAGAGATTAAAAAGATTGCCGGTGTGATACAGACAAGTGTTAGAGTTGAGGGGGATCTCAGGAGGGAAGTTTCAGGCAATATAAAGAGGCTTCTTATGATAGGTTCTTATAAAGGTATCAGGCACCGTAAGGGGCTTCCTGCGAGAGGACAGAGAACAAAGACTAACGCGAGAACCAAGAAAGGCCCCAAAAAGACTATGGCCGGTAAAAAGAAGACGGCAGGGCTTAAGTAGAGAAATAAACTCCAAACAAGGACGAAATTCGGCTTGGGGTTGCCATTATTAAAAGGAGAGAAAAGCATGGCAAAAGCGGTGGTAAAAACCAAAAAGACGTTGTCTAAAAAAATACACAAGAATATTTTTTCAGGAGTTGCGCATATTCAGGCGACTTTTAACAATACGATTGTGACGATGACAGATGTAAAGGGAAATGTTATTTCATGGGCAAGCTCGGGGAGAACAGGATTTTCGGGTTCGAGGAAAAGTACCGCGTTTGCTGCCCAGATTGTTGCCCAAAATGCGGGGCAGAAGGCAGTGGACTGCGGAATGAAAGAGGTCGAGATTAAAGTGAAAGGCCCCGGAGCAGGCAGGGAGTCAGCCATTAGAGCGCTGCAATCTGTCGGGCTTGAGATAACCCTTATAAGGGATGTTACTCCTGTGCCTCATAACGGATGCAGGCCTCCCAAAAGGAGAAGGGTTTAAGTTTAGTTGCTGGTGGATCGCGAACAGTGAATAGTGGAGATTTTAGCAATTCTCAGAGCGCGATTCATTAAAGAGGAGATAATTAATGGGAAGACATTTAGGATCGAAACACAGAATATGTAGAAGAGTAGGAGAAGCGATATGCGGCTCCTTGAAATGTCCAGTTCATAAAAGAGCTTATCCTCCCGGAGAACATGGCAACAGGAGACGGCCGCGTAAATTGTCGGAGTTTGGCGTCATGATGATTGAAAAGCAAAAGCTCCGTTTTATGTATGGCCTCCTGGAAAAACAATTCAGAAGATATTTTCAGAAAGCCGCGAAAATGCCGGGTAAAACAGGAGATAACCTTTTAATGCTTATTGAAACAAGACTTGATAACCTTGTTTTTCGCGCGGGATTTGCTCCGACTGTGGTCGCGGCAAGGCAAATGGTCAGGCATGGGCACTTTACCGTAGGCAAGAGAAAGATGGACATTCCTTCTTACCAGGTAAAACCTGATCAGGTTGTTCAATTGAAGGATAAAAGCCGCTCTAAACCAGTGTATAAGGCTTATATAGAAGAAGCTAAAGACAAACTGCCGGTACAGCCTTATATGAAAACTAATTTTGACAATTTGGCGTTTCAAGTAACACATTTGCCAACGAGAGAAGAAATTCCCGTTTCAATAAAAGAACAATTAATTGTCGAGTATTATTCTAAATAGCAATTGAAATCGTGCTCGTGTAAGAGGGTATAAACTATATTTTTTACGGAGGTAAAGATGGCAGTAAAATTGGGAAGATTTGAAATGCCAAAGAGACTTATTAAAGATGAAAGTACAATGACAGATACTTATGGCAAGTTTGGCGCGGAGCCTTTTGAAAGAGGTTATGGTTATACGATTGGGAATTCTCTGCGCAGGGTGTTGCTTTCCTCTCTTGAGGGTGCTGCGATAATTGCTATTAAGATAGAAGGTGTCCAGCATGAATTTGCTACTGTGAAAGGTGTCTTAGAAGATGTAACGCAGATACTCCTGAACTTGAAGAAGGTTTTGCTTATTTCAGATTCAAGAGAGGCAAAAAAGATTTCTTTAAATGTTTCCAAAGAAGGCGAGATTAAGGCTGGGGCCATTAAGACTGACGGGACTATCCAGGTTGTAAATCCTGACCTTCACATCGCGACATTAGAAAAAGGCGGCAAACTGGTTGTAGAAATAGATGTTGAAGTTGGCCGTGGTTACAGGCTTGCGGAAGACAATAAGAAAAAAGGGCAGCCAATTGGATATATCCCCATGGACTCTATCTTTTCGCCGGTAAAAAAGGTGAAATATTCTGTTGAGAACACGAGAATCGGGCAAATGACCGACTACGATAAACTGATAGTTGAGATATGGACAGATGGAAGGATTTCGCCGGCGGAAGCGCTTAAACAATCATCCGCGATTTTAAGAGCGCACCTGGATGTTTTTGTGAGTTATGATGATAGTTATGTGGAATTTGAAGAAGAAGATAAGGAAATCAAGAAAGAAGAGCATGGGCTTAAGACTAAACTTGATATGCCCATAACTGAAATAGAGCTCTCCGTGAGGTCAACAAACTGTTTGAGTAACGCGAATATCAATACTATATGTGAACTTGTTTCAATGACAGAGGCTGAGCTTCTCAAGCAGCGGAATTTCGGGAAAAAATCGCTTAATGAGATAAAAGCGGTTCTTAAAGGACTGGAGCTTTCTCTTGGAATGAAAACAGAAGTAATCGCGAAGGATAAATAGGAATCAACAGGAGCGTATATAATGCGACATGCTAAAAAGAAGACTAGCAAGCTCAACATGAAGTCTGGACACAGAGAATCTATGTTCGCGAACCTCTTGAGCGATCTTATAAAGAATGGCAGGGTGAAAACAACTGAAGTTAAAGCGAAACAGCTTATAAGGTTGGCTGATAAGGTTATGACACTCGCAAAAGAGAACAGTTTGCATTCAAGGAGATTAGCAGTGTCCAGGATAAAAGATAAGGCCGCGGTCGCGAAACTTTTTTCTGAGGTTGTGAAGCAATATGAACAGAGAAAGGGCGGTTACACGAGGGTTATAAGGACAACTTACCGCAAAGGTGATGCTGCTCCCATGGCTATCGCGGAATTTGTTGAGTTCCAAGAGGTTGAAAACAGCAAAGAAAAAAAATCCCAAAAATCTAAACCGGAAAAAAAGACTAAGAAGAAGGAAGAGAAGAAAAAAGCGGATAAAAAATAGATGTTATACCCCTGTAAACATATAGCCCCTGATATTTAATGATAGATAGCAGGGGCTTTTATTATGGCTGAGGGTTGAAATTTTCGAAAAGATTAAAACCAGAAAATTCCAAAAATTTTTATTTATAGCTTAGTGGTTTACGTGTAGAATAGTTTATAGATATGGGGATAGAAAATTCTTCTAATAATAGAGTTGTATATCTTGCCTTGCGGGACAAGTATTTTTACAGGCTGCGTGAGGCTCTAAGGGTTCCGTTTGCGAGCAAATCTCTTGTTCTCAGGCTTAATAAAGCGGAAGAACTTATAGGTTTTCTTTTAAACGCGGAAAGATATGCTAAACTTGCAATCTCCAGGACAGAAATCAATAGCCAGGAAGTGGAGTTCGCGGGTTTTCTGAGAGCATTGGTGAGTTCCGCGGAGGTTGTTAAAGTAATGCTTTTGCATGAGAGGGTCCTGGTTGGGAAAGGGAAAATTATCTGTGATTTTAGCGGGGTGGATGAATTGGATATGATTCAGTCAAGGACACTTCATAATGAGAGGGCGGAGGAAATAATCGCGGGAATAAAGCTGTTAATAGATAGAAGCAGGGCAAAAATACACAGTATTCAAACTGCTTCAAAGAAGAATTTTTCCAAAGGTGATTTTGACCGATACAAGCGAATGTATAACATGAGCTAACCCCCATCTAAAAATAATCTTTGTTTTTCCTGTAATCGACAGAATAAAAAACAGGTTGTAAAACCTGTTTTTCGGAAAGATCAGAGTGAAATAATACGGGGGATAAATAAGGCATAGGTCGTCATGGTAACTTTGGAATTTCTCAGATCCCACGCATTGTTTGGTGGAATTACAGATCAAGGGCTGAAAAAGATTCGCTCATTGTTAACAGAAGAACGTTTTTTAAAAAACGAAATAATAATCAGGGAAAATGAGCCGGGTGACCGCTTGTATTTTCTTTGCAAGGGTTCTGTTGAAATTCTAAAAGAGGTTTCATCTTTTGCAAAAGGCAGACCGCGGAACATTGCAGTTCTTGCTGAAGGGGATACTTTTGGAGAGATGGGGCTTATTGATATGCAACCCCGCGCTGCTACAGTAAAAGCGCTGGAAGACACCATTGCGCTTACACTTTCAAACAGGGATTTGTACCGGATTGCGGAATGGGATCTTGAAATTTTCGCGCTGATTGTGATGAATTTGGCGCGGGAAATCAGCCGGAGGCTGCGCCGGATGGATACCCTGGCAGCAAGCTCCCTTTTCTCAAGCGCTGGACAGGGAGAGAAAGCATAACCGTATAAAAGACTATATCATAACGAATGAAAAGAGCTAATTTGCAAGGCTTTATGTGAATTTAAGTAACAGATCACTAAGGAGTAAAAAATGGAGGAATGTATATTTTGCGGGATTGTGAAAGGAGAGATTTTATCTGCCCGAGTTACTGAAACAGAGAGATCATTTGCATTTCTGGATATAATGCCTGCCCGTAAAGGACATGTTCTTGTTATTCCCAGGAAGCACGCGGAGATAATAACGGATTTAGGGCCTGCTGATTTGCAGGATGTTATTATAGTTGTTCAAAAGGTAGCGGATACAATGTTTAAGGCGCTCAAGTGTGATGGAGTTAATATTCATCAGTGTAATCGCTCTGCCGCGGGACAGGTGGTTAACCATGTCCATTTCCATTTAATTCCCAGAAAAGAGGGAGATAATCTCAATTTCGGCTGGCCTCATGAAACCTATGGAAAAGGCGAAATAGAACAATTTGCCGAAAAAATTAAAAACCGGTTGTAGAAAATAAAAATATGTAGGATATATCTTTTGAGATAACTCGAGGTTCAATTATGAAATTTAAAAAGTATAAATGGATAATAGCAACAGTACTGATCCCAGTTGTCCTTATTATCTGGGCGTGCAATTATTATTCCCGGTGGACAAAAATGACTCCCGGAGATGCTATAGATTCCCTGTATAAGAACAATAGGATAATTACGAAAGAGATTGACAACGGCCTTCAAATATTAATTCTCGAAAACAATTCCGCGCCTGTTGTTTCCCTGAAGTATTATGTAAAGACCGGAAGTGTTTATGAAGACAAGTATGGTGGTATGGGGGTTTCACATTATCTTGAACATATTGTTTGCTCTGGTTCCACAAAGGATATGCCTGAAAAGGATGTACAGAAGGTTTTACGTGAGCTTGGGGGAGCGTCAAACGCGTATACCACCAAAGAGTACACTTGCTATTTTATAAACACAACCCCGCGAAATTTTGAGAAAGCGTTTAATTTACTCACCTCTTCTGTCTTTGATGCTGCCATTACAGCTGAAGAATTTGAGAGGGAAAGAGATGTTATCATCAAAGAAATTGAAAGGGGCCTTGATCAACCAGAGCGGATTCTTTATAAGAAACTTAATGAGCTTACCTATGGTGATCATCCCGCGGCATTTCCTGTTATAGGTTATCTTGAAAGATTTAGAAAAATCAAGAGAGATGACTTGCTGAAATATTATCGCGACCGGTATGTTCCCAATAATGTCGTGCTTGTTATTGCCGGAAATGTTAGCGCGTCAAAGATACTTCCAAAAATTGAAGTTGCCCTGTTAAAGTACGAGCGCGGGCCTGAGATGAATAGGACTCTTCCCGAATCTTCTCTCCAGCTATCCGGTAAAAAAACTGAAAAGTTTTTGGATATAACCAAAAATCATTACATAATGAGTTTTAAAACGACGGATATATATCATGAGGATTTGTATGCCCTGGACCTTCTTTCCGAAGTTCTTTCAGCGGGAGAAAGCTCAATCCTGCAGCAGGAAGTAAAGCATGACAGGGAACTTGTAGACGTAATAAGTTCCGGTTCTTATACCCCTGCTTTTGCTCCTGGATATTTTTACGTTTATTCCATTCTCAATCCGGACAATATTAATGCCGTGAAACATGCTGTGCTTAAAGAATTAAGGCATGTAAAAGAAAAAGGAGTAAAGAAATCATCTGTTGAAAAAGCCAAAAAAATGCTTATAACAAACTATATATTCAGACTTAGGCAGATAGAGCGCCAGGTTTCGGATATAGGGGAATCGTATCTTATTTCAGGAGACCCGTTCTTTACCAAAAAATATCTGAAGGGGATTCTTGAAGTTAAATCTGCTGATCTCAAGAAAGTTGCCAGAAAATATTTTGATGAGAATAATCTGGTTGAGATTACGGTTGGCAAAAGGTTGGAAAAACAGGCAGAGGAAATAGCAGTAAAAAGCGAAACTTCCGAGGTAAAAGAACTTAATTTGAAAAATGGCATTACGCTTTTGATGAAAAAGAACACCTCAACCCCTACTATAGCTATAGTCGCGTGTTTTAAAGGAGGGCTTATAGCAGAGACAAAAGATAATTCCGGAATATTTAATTTTATGGCTTCTATGATGGATAAGGGAACGGAGGAAATAAGCGCGGCTGAGATGGCGGAGAGCATTGACAAGCTGGGAGGGAATGTGTCTGTTTCCTCGGGGAGTAACAATGTGATCGTGGCCATTTCCGTATTAAAAGATGAACTTTCCGAAGGAATGGATATCCTTAAGAAAATGTTAATAAAGGCCAATTTTAATGGTGGAGAAGTTGAAAAACAAAGGCGGCTTATACTTTCAGAAATAGATAGGCTCAATGATGAGCCTGTAAGAGAAGCATCTAGAATTGCCAGGGAGGCCTACTTTGGCAGCCATCCCTATGGTATGGAGCTAATTGGCTCTAAAGAGTCTATTGAAAAGATAACAGACAGAAACCTTAAGGAACTATATTCCAAATATATAAAAACGGATAACTGTATTATGGGTGTTTTTGGGGATATAAGTTTTGACAAAACGGTTAAAGTTTTGGACAGGACGTTTGAAGGCTGGAAGAGAGATAAATACAGAGAATTTGAAATTGTAGGTTTTGTGCCCGATGAAAAACCGAAAATAGTTCAGAAAAAAACTACAAAAAATAATGCTGTTATAATTCAGGTTTATCCGGCATGCGGGTTGAAAGGAGAAGAATATTTCACTTTTGATATCATTGACAGCCTTATTTCCGGGATTGATTATCCAGGCGGCTGGCTGCATCAGGCGCTAAGGAGCGACGATAAACTTGTTTATTTTGTCCATGCCCAGTTTGTTCCCCGGCTCAAAACAGGGATGTTTATGGTAGTCGCGCAAACTTCAACGGATAAACTTAAAGAAGTTCTTGATAAAATTAATTTTCAGGTTGACCGGCTGCGCAAAAAGGAGTTTACCGATGAAGAACTGGAAGTTGCCAAGAATATTTGCATTACCGTACACGAAATGGGCCTTCAGACCAACGAAGAGCAGGTAGCTGATGCCGTTCTTAACTTAAGATACAGCCGCGGCTTTGATTTTAGCGGGAAGTACCCTGCAAATATTAGAAAAATTTCCCGCGCGGATATTGAGAAGTGCATAGATAAGTATTTTACAAAAGGGCCGATTACAATAGTAACAAGCCCTGAAGCCATTGAGTTTTAATAATCAAAGGAGATAGAAAATGGTAGGAGAGAAAAAAGATAGGGTAAAAGAAATGCAGTTTTTAGGCCTTATTACCATGCTTGCTAATTCGGCTATGCAGGGATTGGGGAAAATCGCGAATCCATTTACCGGTAAGGCGGAGAGAAATATGGAAGCAGCAAAAGCTTCTATAGATATCCTGGAAGTTTTGAGAGAAAAAACGAAAGGAAACCTTACTGAAAATGAAGAAAAGACATTTGACACACTTCTTACGAATATACGGTTGAATTATGTTGATGAATCAAAAAAGCCTGAAAAGAAGGAAGAGCAGAAGGAAGAAAAGAAATCAGAACCTGAAGCAAAAACAGAAAAAAAATGATTGGACGCGGACTATAGCCCTCAGCGAGTGGTTAAAAATAAAAGTATTTATAAAATCTGCGTGCTATAAAGTTTTTTCCAGCAAGGAGTATATGCGTTGGATTGGGAAATAGAAAAAAGACATAAAGAGTGTGATGAGTGCGGCAAAAGTTTTAATGACGGGGATATATGTCACACTGTTTTTAAGCTTTCCGCAAATGAAGAGGCCGGAAAGCGTTTTGACATTTGCAGCCTGTGCTGGGAAAATGACTGTCATGGCCCAAGCCGGGGAGAAAAGGGGCAAAGCATTCTTTACTGGAAAGGGATTGTGAAGATTAAGCCCCCTGAGAAAAAGGAAGAAGTTATTAAGAAAAGTTCCATTGAGCAGCTTTTAAAGAAGTTTATGTATTCAGCCGATCCTATGAGAATTAATGTAAGTTACATCCTTGCCTTAATTCTGGAGAGAAAAAAGTTTTTTTTAGTGATAGATAATATTGTTGAAAAAGGAACAGGGAAAAAGCTTATTGTATATGAGCATGCAAAGACGGGCGAAAATTTTGTTATTCAGGATCCTGAAGTAACTCCTGATAAAATAACTGAGGTTCAAGAACATGTTCGGGAACTTCTTGATAAGGAAGAGGAAAAAAATCCCCAAAAGGAAATAGAATTGAACAATTAAAGCTTTACTGCCTTAAACCACCAATCCTCTTGTTGCGCGATTAGGTGTATGAGATTGTTAATATTTAATTACCAGTATCCGAACTTTCCTGTTGTAAGCACATATATTCCCAGGCACAGATTTGTTACAGCGTGCGCAAGTACGCAATCAAATAACTGTCCTCTTCTGTAGAGTAACATTGTATAGATAATCCCGGTTACGGTTGCGGCAGGCCATTCCCATAAATTATGCCCCAGTGTGAAGAGAATTACGCTTCCTGTGAGCGAAAACATGGTAAATTTGCCGACGGGAACAGAATCAAAATTGTCAGGGTTTATAAGCAGCCTTATTACAAATGACCGCATAAAAAGTTCCTCGAAGAGCGGGACAACAAGAACAGCTCCGCCAAGGCGGAAAAATATTAAGAAAGCTGTTGCAGCAGGAGTATTCCTAATGGGGTTATATCCTGTATCGGGAGGATGAAACATTTTGAAAGGCATATGTTCTGTAAGGCCTATCCATGCAAAGAAAACTATAATGCCTGTTATACAGGCTATCGGGGAAAATGAGAATTTTATCTCTTTATAAATCTTCCACCAGTAGAGGAGAAGAATAAATGTTACAATTGTTTTAACCGGATAGATTAAATAAGCATGGTCCCCGAAAAGTTTTGATGCTGACCCGATTAAAATAAAGATGAGGTACGGGGCAATATATGGGATAATGGATTTCCAGTTTTTCATTAAGAAAAAGATAGCAGAAACTTGGTTTATTATCTAATAAATTTTAATATAACCGCGGATAAACACAAATAGAAAACATTAAGAAGTAAAAAAGGCAAAAAATTATTTGTCACACAGTTTTTATCAGTGTTGATTTGTGGTTTAAGCATATTTTTATAAATTAGTGGAGTTTATATGCTTGATATTCTGATTAAAGGCGCGAGAGTTTTTGACGGGGAGATTTTCCTTGCCGGAGATATATGTGTGGGTGTAAAGGGGGGAAAGATTATTAGCGTTGGGAAAACCTGTGGGAAAGCGAAAAGAATAATTGATGCCGCGGGGTTTATTCTGGCACCGGGTTTTATAGATATCCATTCACATTCCGAATTTACAGTTTTATTTAATCCTGAGTCTGAGAGTAAAATCTGTCAGGGCGTGACAACTGAATTTGTCGCGAACTGCGGATTTGGGCCGTGGCCATGCGAAAATGCTGCCGGTAAACGCCTTAAAGAGAGGCTGGAATGTCTCGGGCTTAAACTGGAATGGAATTCACTTCAGGGTTATTTTGATTTTCTCGCGAAAGTTCGGCCTTCGGTAAATATAGGTGTTTTTATTGGGCACGGCAATGTAAGAGCTTCAGTTATTGGCTATGAGAACAGGGCCCCTGATGAGAAAGAAATGAAGCATATGCACGATTTGGTTGAAGAGGGAATGAAACAGGGAGCTTTCGGACTTTCAACCGGCCTTATGTATCCTCCTGGGGTTTACGCGAAAACACCGGAATTGATGGAATGCGCGGAGGCAGCATCTTCTTTTGGGGGCATTTATGTAACTCATATGAGGAATGAATCTGGTGACATTATTAATTCAATTCAAGAAGCGCTAACAATAGGATATGAGGCAAACATAAAAGTACAAATTTCTCATTTAAAGGTGGCGGGAAGACAGAACTGGGATAAAATTGACGAGGTATTTTCTCTTATAGAAGACGCGAGAAAAAGCGGGATGGATGTTACATGTGACAGGTATCCTTATTCCGCGTCTTTTACGAGCCTTGATATTGTTCTTCCCTCATGGGTATATGAGGGAGGGAGTGCGGAAGAGATAAAAAGGTTGAGAAATCCTGAGACCAGGAGGAAACTGGCTGAGCAGCTTAGAAAAGAAAAAAGTAACGAATATTGGAATAGAGTTAAGATTTCGTCGGTATCCACAGATAAAAACAAACCCTTTGAAGGAAAGTCTGTTCTGGAAATTGCTAACTTTAAAAATAGCAATCCAGTGGAGGTATTTTTTGACCTTCTTCTTGAAGAATCTCTTGGTGTTTATGCCATTTTTTTTAATATGAATGAAACAAACCTGTTTAAAATTCTCGCTAAAACCTATTGCATGGTAGGTTCTGACGCGGCATCCAGG
>CBDURG010000014.1:0-24230 GCA_965369805.1 uncultured bacterium | reverse complement strand
CATCGAAGGTTCTGTTCCGCTTGATCCTATATATGTCAGGGCTGAAACCAGATTTTTTGGAAATGTTCTGGCTGTAAATGCGAAATATAATTTTGTAGTGGTAAACATTGGCTTGGGTGAGGGCCTTATCAAAGGGGATGAACTTATAATAAGCAGAGGAAAAACTCTTGTCGGGAAAGTTAGGGTGGAAAAGGTTGATAATAAAATGGCCGTGGCGAATATCCTGCCGGAGTGGCTGCAAGAACCTATAAAAGAGGGAGATAATGTCAACAAGTTCTAAGCTATTGGGCACGACGACACTTAATATTCTTGTAATGATTACTGTGGTTGTGTTAATTGGAGTTGTCGTTTTGCAATTTTTAGAATTGCTGGGTTATCTATTTGGTTAAATGAGATTAATACCACTGGTTTTCCTTTTATGTTTTTTTATTCTGATGTTTAATGGATGTGCTACGCCTGAAGGAGGTTCCTCTATCCCCTGGTCACAACCTGCCGCGTGGGAAGGGAAGGGAATGCCCAGCGGAAACTGGTAAAGTTCGATTTTGACAAATTGTTTTCCCCTGCCCCTGATACATCGAGGTATTAATTTGTGTGCTCTAAAAAATATTCTAATCTTTCTTGTTTTTCTTTTTTGTGGTTCCCCTTCTTTTGGAAAAGAGATACCCCTTTCAATGTGGGTGGAGTGTGAAGGTTCGAACAAGACTCTTTCCTCAATTGATAAGATTGAAAGGATGGTTGAATTTTCTCATTCTCTGGGAGTAAAGGATTTATTTGTGCAGGTTTACAGAGGCAACAGGGTATGGTTTAATTCCTCACTGATTGAGAAAGGGTTAGTGGATAATTATCCCTATAATACATTCAAAGAGAAGGAAGGAGAGGATCCGCTTCTGTATGTCATTAAGGAAGCCCACAGCAGAGGAATTAAAGTTCATGCATGGGTGAACACTTTTAGAATTGCTAAAAATCTGAAAGCCCCTTTGCTCAAAACTTTTGGGAAAGAAATTGTAATAGTGGATAGTAAAGGCAGGTCAATGCTTGATTATCCGAATTTGAATATTCCTGGCGAAGAAGGAAAATATTTTAGCACGGGTTCAGATGGTTATTGGCTTAACCCCGGTGATAGCCGAGTGGGAGATTTTCTTAAAGATTTGATAATAGATCTGGTGAAAAAATATCCCGGTATTGATGGCATACACCTTGATTTTGTAAGATATCCTTATTGTGTTCCATATTCTCCGGGGTCTCGATGGATGAAGGGTGTGGATTTTGGTTATAATAGGGCAAATAGATTAAAATTTATGGAAAAATACGGTTTGGATCCCCTCAATATGGAAAAAGACCGTCTAAACTGCCAGAACTGGGATGATTTCAGGAGAAACACAATTTCGGATTTTGTAAAGGATATTTTTAAGATGTCTGGTGACAAAGGAAACAGCAGAATTGAGTTTTCCTCTGCTGTTCTTTGCTGGCCTGACAGGGCTTATTTCTCAGCTTTTCAGGATTGGAGAAGGTGGATGGAAGAAGGGGTGTTGGATTTTATTATTAGTATGAACTATGGGACAGATGACAGGCTTGTAACGTACCTTTCGCGCGAAGCAGTTTCTTCGGGTCATAGTAATAAAGTTTATATTGGCATAGGGGCATATCTTCTGAAGAAAGACCCTGAAAAACTTTATAAACAGATTACTGATAGTGTCGCGGCGAAAGCTGACGGTATTACTATTTTTTCATATGATGCTGTAAAAGATATTGATTCTTTTAAAAAAACCATTTTAAAATTAAGAAAAGAAAGAATATTGCGGTAAATGTTATGGGCAAAGTTTCAAAAGAGGAAGCGGTAAAATATGTCGCGGGAGTTTTGTATTCTTCGGATAAATTATTTGATTCTACTTTGAGCCTTTTTTCTTCTGTCTTGGGTTATGTTGACTTTAAAAGCCGGGAAGTAGATTTTAAATTTACGGACTATTATGAAAAAGAAATGGGAAGAGAATTAAAAAGATGTTTTGTAAGTTTTGAAAAAAGGCTGAAACCATCTTTGCTCGCGGAAGTAAAATTGAAAGCAAACGATGTGGAATTGAGTTTAAGCGCCGCCGGCAAAAGAAAAGTAAATATTGATCCGGGTTACCTCGACCTCTCCAAACTTGTTGTGGCATCCACAAAAGACGCGACTTACAGAATATGTTTAAATAACGGTGTATTTGCTCAGGGAATGTTATATTATGAGCATGGATCGTTTAAACCCTGGCAGTGGGCTTACCAGGATTACAGAGAAGATTTCAGTATAACTTTTTTTAATAAAGTAAGAGAAATTTATAAGGAACAATTAGCAAGTGGCAAGAATTAAACCCTTTAAATCATTGCGTCCCGAGCCGAAACTCGCGTCAAAGGTGGCATCTCTTCCTTATGATGTTGTTTCGAGGGATGAGGCTTTGGAACTTTCAAAAGGTAATCCATTTAGTTTTTACCGTGTGGTGAAAGCCGAAATTGATTTTCCTGCCGACATTGAAGAAAACTCAACAAAGGTTTACAAAAAGGCGAAAGAGAACCTGAACAGAATGATAAAGAGTAAAATTCTTGTGCAGGATTCCAAAGCGAGTTTTTATATTTACAGGCAAAAAATGGGAGATCATGTCCAAACAGGCATTGTTGCCTGTGTTGATATTGATGAGTATGTGTCTTCTTTAATAAAGAAACATGAATTAACCAGGAAAGATAAGGAGCAGGACAGGACCAACCATGTTCAGGCCTTGCGGGCAAACACAGGACCTGTATTCTTAACTTATAGAAAAAGAGATGACATTGATAAGGTTGTTAATAATATAATATCAAGTGTCCCTGTAGTTTTATTTAGCTCCGAGGATAAGGCTACCCACGAATGCTGGGTTGTGGATAACGATGATGTGATAGATGAGTTAATTAAGCTTTTCAAATCAGTCCCGAGCCTTTATGTTGCTGATGGCCATCACCGTCTTGCTTCAGCCGCGAATGTCGCGGAAATATGCAGAAAAAAGGTAAAAGATTATACAGGTGAGGAAGAATTTAATTTTGCAATGACAGTTATATTTCCACATGACCAGACGCGGATTCTTCCTTATAACAGAGTTGTCAAAGACACAGGATGTCTTACGAAGGATGAATTTCTGGCGAAACTCGCGCGGGAGTTTGACATATCGGATGTTAAAGAAAAAAGTTCTCTTAAAAAAGGCCGGTTTGCCATGTATTTTGATAAAGGTTGGTATCTCTTAAGGCCTCGGGATACAGAAGATAAAATAATGGATGTTGTTGAAGAACTTGATGTAAGCATATTTCAGGAAAAAGTTCTCTCGAAAATTCTTGGTATTACAGATCCGAGAACCGATAACCGCCTGGGTTTTATTGGGGGAATTAAAGGAGAGGCAAAACTTGAAGAACTTGTTGATTCAGGTGAATATAAAGTTGCTTTTAGCTTTTTCCCTACTTCGATTGATGAACTTCTTTCAGTTGCGGATGCGGGCGGGATAATGCCTCCCAAATCGACATGGTTCGAACCGAAACTCAGAAGCGGGCTCTTTATACATATGCTTAACGGGCTGCCTAATAAGTAGGAAACAGCAAAAATTTTCCTCTGTTTCTCCCCAAAAAGTTTTTTCATCACATCTTTTTTCTTGTTTTTTAAACCGGGATATATTATTTAAGTGATAGCCTTATGGATTGTTTATTTTTATGAACCTTGCTTCATATATAGACCAGACTTTTCTTAGAGCGGATGCTACTGAGAAGGAAATTAAAAAGCTTTGCAGAGAATCTGTAAGGTACGGGTTTGCTTCAGTATGTGTAAATCCCTTTTGGGTGAGAACCTGCAAGAGGATTTTGAAAAAAACACAGGTTAAAGTTTGTACCGTTGTGGGATTTCCCTTGGGTGCGAATGTTTCTTCTGTTAAGGCATTTGAAGCGGAGCAGGCTGTTAAAGACGGAGCGGATGAAATAGATGTGGTCATAAATATAGGTGCCTTGAAATCGGGGAATTATAACGAGGTTCGGAAAGATATAGCTGCTGTAATAAGAGTTGTTAAAGGAAGAACAGTAAAACTGATTTTGGAAACCTGTTATCTTACTGCCGGTGAAATAGTCCAGGCATGCCGTATTGCGTCGCTTGCGGGGGTTTCATTTGTAAAGACTTCAACAGGTTTTGGTTCCGGTGGAGCTAAAGTTCAGGATGTGAAACTTATAAAAAAATTTTCGGGTCCCGTTATGAAAATTAAAGCGTCTGGAGGGATCAAAGGTTATAATACAGCTATTAAATTAATTAAAGCGGGAGCTGATAGATTGGGGACAAGCTCGGGAGTTAAGATTGTATCAGGGCAAAAATGACACAGAAGATTGCCACGGAGAGAAAGAGAAAAGATTACTATAGAGAGTTCAAACCACAGATGAACACAGATTTAAAAAAGAAATAGTTCTTTACGAGATACGAGATACGAGATACGAGATACTATTATACAATATATAAGCTAAGAACTGCTTCAATAGGAAAGCCTTTTATGGAAAAAGTAAAAAAAACTCCCTTATATGATGTTCATCTCAATATGGGAGGAAGAATGGTTCCTTTTGCCGGATGGCTTATGCCTGTGCAGTATTCCGGTATTATAGAAGAACATAACTGTGTAAGGAAAAGCGCGGGTATATTTGACCTTTCTCATATGGGTGAAATATTTGTTTCCGGTATGAAATCGGTTGAGTATCTCCAAACGCTGGTTACCAATAACATTGAAAAACTTGCCGATGGTTGGGCATTGTACACTATTATGTGTCTTGAGAGCGGTGGAATAGTTGATGACCTTCTTGTTTATCGTATTAAAAAAGATGAGTATATGCTTGTTGTAAATGCTTCGAATACAGCGAAAGTATTTGCCTGGATGAGGAAGAATCTTGTTTCCGGTGTTGAGATTGTCAATAAAAGCGAAGAAACCGCGCTTATAGCAATTCAGGGCCCGTTTTCTAAAACAATTGTTTTATCTCTGGGTTTTAAAAACCCGGTATCGATAAAATATTTTGAGTTTATGGCCAATAATATTAATGGGATCGATTGTATTCTTGCCAGAACGGGTTATACAGGTGAAGATGGATTTGAAATATTTCTTCCTTCTGATTATGCAACTGTTCTTTGGGACAGTATTTTTGCGGAAGCTAAAGGTACAGGTCTCATGCCTGTCGGGCTGGGCGCAAGGGATACATTGCGAATGGAAATGGGTTATAGCCTTTACGGAAACGATATAACTGAAGAAATAACTCCTCTTGAGGCCGGATTGTCATGGGTTATTGATTTTAATAAGGAATTTATCGGGAAGGAAGCTCTTTTGAAACAGAAAGAGCGTGGACTCAAGAGAAAATTAATAAGTTTTATGATGTTAGACAGAGGTATTCCCAGGAGGCACTATGAAATTTTGTCAGGCGGGGAAAAAGTAGGAGAGGTAACGAGTGGAACTATGTCACCAACACTTAAGAAAGCAATAGGAATGGGATATGTTCCAGTTGAACTTGCGAAACCTGGAACGAGAATTGATATTTCAATTAGAAAAACTATAGCGGAAGCAGAGGTTGTAAAGAAACCATTTTATATCCCTGAAGAAAGAATTAAAAAAGCTTAAACCACAGATAAAAAAAGGGATTTTTTTTACGAGATACGAGATACGAAATACAAACATAGGAGGATAATAATGAGTGTTCCTAAAGATTTTAAGTATACTTTTTCTCATGAATGGATAAAGATTGAAGATAATAAAGCTCTGATCGGGGTCACCGATTATGCTCAAGACAAACTGGGGGATGTTGTTTTTGTTGAACTGCCCAAAGTGGGAACTAAAATCGAAGCTGGACATGAAGCGGTTGTTATTGAGTCTGTAAAAACTGCCGCGGATGCCTATACTCCCCTATCAGGAAAGATAACAAAAGTTAATACTCTGTTGGATAAAGACCCATCATTTATAAATTCTGACCCTTATGGAAAAGGCTGGATTTTTGAGGTTGAGATAAGCGATAAAAGTGAACTGGAAAAACTTATGGACGCGCAGGTTTACGAGAACAAGATATCAGAGGATTAATTTTATGGATTATGTTCCTCACAGTGAAGCTGACATTTCTTCAATCTTAAAAGAGATGAACATTGGAGATATTGAAGAGCTTTATTCCACCGTGCCTGAGAAAATTAAAATAAAAAGCTGCGGACTTGGGAAAGGACTTTCAGAATTTGAGTTAAAGACTCTTATTAGGAAAAAGGCTGAAAAAAATCTTGCCGTCACTGAAGTAAAATCTTTTATGGGTGGCGGTGCTTACGAGCATTTTATTCCTGCTGTTGTTGATCATATAGCGATGAAGCCTGAGTTTTATACCGCGTATACACCTTATCAGCCGGAGGCGAGCCAGGGAGTGCTTCAGGCGATATATGAATACCAGAGTTTAATATGTGAATTGACCGGGATGGATGCTTCGAACGCGTCTTTGTATGATGGAGCTACCGCGGCAGCCGAAGCGTCGCTTATGAGTATTAGTAAATATGGCCCGGGTGATGTCTTGATTTCAGCCGCGGTGAATCCCGAATATGTGGAAGTGATTAAAACATATTTAAAAGGAACAAAGGGCAGAATTTTAATGGTTCCTGCTCCGGAAGGTGTTACAAGTGTTGAATTTTTAAAGGAGTTATCCGCGAAAAAGCCCATTTCTTTTATATTTCAGTCGCCTAACTACTACGGTTGTATTGAAGATGTTGAGAATCTTTTAGAAATTGCGCATTCTTCCGCGGCACTTTCTATCGCGATTGTAAATCCCGTTTCCCTGGGCGTACTTAAATCCCCGGGAAGTATGGGTGCCGATATAGTGGTTGGAGAAGGGCAGCCGTTAGGTATTCCTCTGTCGTATGGGGGGCCTTATCTGGGGTTTATGGCTGTTAAAAAGGAATTTCTCAGGAAGTTGCCGGGAAGAATAGTAGGCAGAACTACAGATAAGGAAGGAAAACCCGGGTTTGTATTGACTCTTCAAACAAGGGAACAGCACATAAGGCGTGAAAAGGCAACTTCAAACATCTGTTCTAATCAGGCTCTTATGGCGTTGCGGGCAACGGTTTTTATGACATATATGGGGAAAGAGGGCATGAAAGCCCTTGCTGAAACAAATATCAGAAACAGCTATTATCTTTCTAAAGCTATAGAGAAAACCGGTAAAGCCCGCCTTAAATTCAAACACCCATTTTTTAATGAATTTGTTCTTGAATTTGAAAAACCTGCGAATTTGGTTTTTGACAGCTTTGTAAATAAAAATATGTTTCCCGGGATATTGTTGAAAGGGGAGCTGGATAAATGTATATTGTGCTGTGTTACTGAAACAAAAACTAAGAATGACCTGGATAAGTTTGTTGATATTATAAACCGGTTATAGACACAGATAAACACATATAATAAAAGAGACTAATGTTTTAATCATAAATAATCTGCGTAAATCAGCGTCAAAAGTTATTTTTAAGTTTTTAATTTTTGTTTTTTGAATTTTGAGTTTAGTTTTTTAAAAGCTGTGTATAAAACTAAGTTTTATCAGTGTTAATCTGTGGTTAAAATGAAAGATATTATGGAAAAAGATTCTAAGTTAATTTTTGAAAAGTCATCTCACGGCAGAAAAGCCTTTTCGCTTCCTGAATCAGCCATGCCAGAAACTGATATTGGAAGCCTTATTCCGGGAAAATACCTAAGAAAGAATCTTAGATTCCCTGAAATATCTGAACTTGATATTGTAAGGCACTTTACCCATCTTTCCTCTAAAAGTTTTAATGTGGATGGTAATTTTTATCCTCTTGGTTCATGCACCATGAAATACAATCCTAAGGTAAATGAAGATATTGCATCAATGGAAAGGTTCAGGGACATTCATCCAATGTTTCCCGAAAAGTATGTTCAGGGGATTTTATCACTTTTGAAAGAGATGGAAGAAATGTTATGTGGGATAACCGCGATGGATGCCTTTTGTCTGCATCCTGCAGCCGGAGCCCATGGTGAGTTTCTCGGGCTGTTATTAATCAGGGCGTACCATGAGAGCAAAGGAAATATAAGGAAAAAGATAATTATTCCGGATTCTTCTCATGGGACGAATCCGTCAAGCGTCCATATGGCAGGATATGAAGTTGTATCTATTGCTTCGGATGAAAACGGAGAAGTTGATTTAAAGGCACTTGAAAGTGCCCTTGATGAAGAAGTTGCGGCGTTCATGATGACAAATCCCAATACGCTTGGCTTGTTTGAAAGCAAGATATTAAAAATAGCTGAGAAAGTACACTCAAAGGGAGCCCTTCTTTATTATGATGGTGCTAATCTTAATCCTTTGCTTGGTATCTGCAGGCCTGGTGATATGGGATTTGACGTGGTCCATTTAAATCTTCATAAAACTTTTTCTACTCCTCATGGAGGCGGCGGACCCGGCTCCGGGCCGGTTGGAGTAAAAAAACATCTCGTTCCCTTTTTACCTGTGCCTGTTATAGAAGAAAAAGATGGATCATTGATTTTAAACTGTCAAAAGCCTCAAAGCGTTGGATCTATAAAGTTTCTTTTTGGTAATGTAGGAGTGATTATAAAAGCATATAGTTACATTAAAGCTCTTGGAGATGAAGGGCTAAAAAGAACCGGTAAGCTCTCGGTTTTGAATGCGAATTATCTCAAACAAAAGCTAAAAGGTTTTTATCATCTTCCTTTTGATAAGATTTGTATGCATGAATTTGTTCTGTCAGCAAAGAAGCAGCTTGACTCGGGTATTCACGCGGTGGATATAGCGAAGGGACTTATCGACAGGGGAGTACATCCCCCTACCGTATATTTCCCAATGATAGTGGAAGAGGCTATTATGATAGAGCCGACGGAGACAGAGAGTAAAAACACTCTGGATGAATTTGTAAATACTATGAAAGAAATAGCGGGCCTTGCCGCGAAAACTCCTGAAATTCTTAAAAAAGCTCCGGTAAAAATGCCGGTAAAAAGACTGGATGAAGTTCAGGCCGCCAGGAAACCTGATGTCTGTTGGAACTTCGATAAAATTAATGTTTAAACCCAAAGTACGAATAGCGGAAAAATAAGATATCCCGCAAAGACGCAAAGTTTGCGAAGAAAAGAAGTATTTTAAAAAACTTAAAAACCAAATCTTGGCAACTTGGCGGGAAATTAGAACATTTTTTATGAATAAATATACTACCTGGCGTTTAATTGATGATATTCCGAGAGATGCGGCGGAGAATATGGCTGTCGACGAAACCATTGCAATTTCTATGTCAGAAGACAATACGCTTTCGACACTGAGATTCTATAAGTGGAAAAGTCCTGCTGTTTCCTATGGTTATTTTCAAAAAGTAGAAGATGATGTAAATATTCCTTACTGCCGGTCTAAAAAAATTGATTTTATTCGGCGGCCTACCGGTGGCGGGATTGTTTTGCATATGGATGAACTAACGTATTCGCTAATTGTTAACATAGCTTTTTTCCCGGGGAATAGCGATGTTATTTCAACCTATAGGATTATTCATGGTGCGATAAAATCTGGTCTGACGAGTTTGGGAATAAAAGGTGTTTCTGAATGTGAGGAAAAAGGAATGGCAATAAAAACCCCCGGTTTTTGTTTTACCCGGGCAAGCAAATATGACGTAATGGTTAATAATTTAAAAATAGCGGGGAGTGCCCAGAGAAGGTTTGATCCTATTTTGCTTCATCAGGGGTATATAATGATTGAAGATATTATGAATGGAAGTGAAATTCTCTTGAAAGGCCATTGCCGGAACGGGTCGTATACTTTTCTGAGAGAGTTGGTGAATGAGATTCCTTCAAGGAAGGGCCTGATTAAGATTTTCAAAAATGCGTTTGAAAATGAACTGGACATAAAATTTAGCGAAAAGGAAATTACAGGAAGCGAGCTTAAAACAGCTCTTTCTTTGAAAGATAATAAATATAGTCTTCGGAATTGGAATTTTATGAGATGATTTTGAGAATTGGGAAGGAAAAGGGATAAAGGAAAAATAAAAAATAGCCACAGAGACACAGAGAATAATTATGAATCATAAATTGCGAATTATGGAAACGAGAAGTAAAATTAGACGCAGATTAATTATGATGAATTATGAAAGAATATAAATTAATAAAATATTATAAAAAATCAGCGTAAATCATAACTTTTCAGTGTTAATCAGCGTTGAATATTAAAAGTCTTTTTTAATGATTCGTGAGATACCAGATACTAAAATGTTGAATACGAAAGGCAGTAAATGTTTTATAAGAAAAGCTTTATAATTATTATTTTATTGTTTCTTGTGTTTAATTTGTATGCGTGTTCGTCAAAAAAAGATATTGCTGTTAAGGAAGCCGATAAAATTGAAGAAGCCCTCAGCTATTATGAAGAAAAGGTACAGGAAAATCCCGGGACGCCTTCTTCCGCGCGATACAGGGTTAAACTGGGGTCAATTTATTTAAGACTGGGTGAATACAGGAAGGCTGTTTCAGAGTTTATAACAGCCATAGCGACGGATTCTTCAATTGCCGAGGCTCATTATAACCTGGGGTATTCTTATCAGATGATGGGAGATGATGATTTAGCTATTGCGGAGTACAAAAACGCTGTTTCCATCAATCCTGAATACGCCGAAGCGTATAATAACCTGGGGCTTCTGATGATAGAAAAGGGTTTTGCAAAGGAGGGCATTTCTAATTTGAAAAAATCCCTCCAAAATAACGAAAAGTTCGCCCCGGCGTATTATAATCTTGGAGCGGTATATGTTTCGAAGGTTGACGATGAAGAAAAAGCAGCCGATTATTTTGCCAGGTATCTGGAGTGTGTCCCTTCCGGTGAAAAATCATATGAGGCGATGCAATATTTAAAAAATTTCGAAAGAACAACCGGTAAAATGCCGATAAATACGGCGGAGCTCCATTATAAGAGAGGGAAAATAGCGTTAGACAGGGAAGACATAAATACAGCGATACTTGAATTCGGCAAAAGCATAAAAGAGAATCCCAAATATTCCCATCCGTATCGGGAACTCGGAGTAATTTATCAGAAACATGTGAATGATAAAGATAAAGCGCTGAGCTGCTATCAGGAATATCTCGAAAAGGGAGGGTTAAAGGCCAATGATGCCGGTGAGGTTATGGGCAGGATTAAGGATTTGAGAAAAGAGAGGAAACAGGAGGATATAGATGAGGAGCAAACGGCCAGAGAGCTTTTAGATCAGCAGGCTAAAAAAAGTTCTAAAAATGAAATCCTGCCGGCAGGGGTTTCTGTCTTGGATGAACTGAAAACCGGAGAAAAATTTTTTAAAGAACGCGCATATGAAAAAGCGCTTGAAAAATTCAGGATAGGATTAGAAAAGAAACCGGATTCCTTGGAAGTTTTGTGCTGGGCCGGTGAAACGTATGTTAAATTGGGCGAAATTTCCCAGGCAAAAAAATATTTCAAGAAGGCTCTTTCGATTTTTGCTAAAGAAAAAAGAGCTCTAAAAGGAATTGCGAATATTGCGCTTATTTCCGGAAATGAGGAAAAAGCAGCTGAGATGTTTTTATCTCTTGAAGAAAATGTTCAGGCAGCTGAGATCTATTATTCAATGGGAAGCAAGTGTTTTGATCAATACAAATATCAGGAGGCTTTGAATTATTTTGATAAGGTTCGTTTGTGTGATTCGAGCAGAAACGTTTCAATGGAAAGAGCGTCGTGTCTTCGTGCAGCGGGCCGTTCTTATTTGAAAGCAGGTCAATACAAGGACGCACTTTCGAATTTTGAAGAGGCAGTTAAAGAAGATTTCCGATATCCCCTGAAAAAAGAGAGAATACAGGCTGTTTTTTCCATTGCGAGGGAGGCTGTTAAACTTAATAACAGAGATGAAATAGACAGGATGATTAATTATGTAGAGGGGCTGGGATACGATAATAAAGATTTACATAACTTTCTGGGTGAGAAGTATTTGCAAGAAGGGGAAAATATATTGGCTATAAACGAATTTAAAAAGGTGCTTGCTCTTTCCAAGGTCTCCACTGTTTCTTTGAGAAACAAAGATGTGGGGCAGGACAGTCAGGCTCAGAAAATGTTGGCGGAAGCATATTTTAATGTCGCGCGGAAAGATATTTCCGATAAAAATTTTTCCAAAGCTGAAGGTAATTTGAAGAAATCCCTGGGATTTGATCCAAGCAATCCTGGAGCTCTATATGCATTGGGGAATTTATATGAAAAACATTTTTTAGATGGAGCCGGTGCGGTTAAGTATTACAAGCAATATATTGAGGAATATCCTTCCGGAAAAGAAGCCGCGCAGGCAAAAAAATATATTTCCCTATATGCGGAAATACGGGCAGTAAAAAAAGATTATAAGACCCAGATAAGTAAACTTGATAAGGAAGCTGTAGAACATTATAATCTTGCGGTAACTTATAGCAAACAGGGGAGCATTGATCGAGCTATCCAAGAGTATAGGAAAGCCATCGCGATAGATTTTACATTTGCTGTTGCTCACTACAATCTAGGGATTCTCTATAGGAAGAAAAATAATAATAAACTTGCAATTGAGTCTTATAAAAATGCTGTTAAGACAAATCCGGGATTCGAAAAGGCTTATACTAATCTTGGGAGTATATATAAGGAAGTTGGTCAGTATGATATTGCTGCTGGTTACTTCAAAAAGGCCACTGAAATAAATCCGGATAATTCTATGAGTCACCTGGGATTAGCTCATATATACGATTATAATAAAAATAACTTGCAGTTGGCAGAGTATCATTATAAAAAGTATATTAAGAGCATGCCTGGAGGGAAGTATTCTGATCAGGTAAAGGAAAGGTTGAATCAGATCGGGGAAAGTAATCAGTATTAAGGGGGGGGAGACCAATTATGGCAAAAACACTATCTGTTATTTTGATTTGTTCGGCTGTTTTAATGGCAGCTATCGTTATTCCCGGCTGTGCAGCTGTGGAAGGTGAACTTGATAACCCTGTGAAAACTATTACTGAACATGGAGCAAAGGGTGTTTCTTTAAAGGGAGAGATGCAGGAGCATGACAGGGACAGTACCAATCCGGTGGATATCAAGTAGATCAAAAAATAAAGACTGAATAGCGGCAGCTCTTAAAACTTTGAATATTTAAAGAGATTTTGCCTGGTTTTTTAATAAGGGGTGGTTAAATGGAAGATAAAATGGTTGTAACTCCCGCGAAAAAACAGAAAAAAGTCCCGGGATGGATATGGGCGGTGATTACCATTTTTTTTATCATGGTGCTTGTTTTCTGGACACTTGGAGTTGGATTGGTTTTTCTGATAAGAGAGGTTCAAACCTCTTTTACTGAAAGCATTGAAGGTGAACAGGAATATCTTGAAGCTTATGTGAGCGGTTCCGGCAGTAAAAAAATTGTTCTTATTCCATTGCGCGGGATTATCATGAATTCCGGAGAAACTCTATGGAAACGTGTGAATATTATAAAGGACGTTAGCGAGAAACTGGAAAAAGCCAGAACGGATGAATCTGTCGCGGCTGTTATTCTTCAGGTTGATAGTCCGGGCGGTGGAGTGACCGCGAGTGATATTCTTGCCGATAAGGTGAGAGAATTCAGGGATTCAGGGAAAATAATAGTTGTTAGCATGGAAGATATTGCTGCCTCCGGGGCGTATTATATTTCGGCCCCCTCGAATTACATAATGGCTCATCCTACTACTATAACCGGCAGCATTGGTGTTCTTATGCAGGGGTTTAATGTGCAGGGCCTTTTAGAGAAGGTAGGGGTCGAAGATGTTACTTTTAAATCCGGCAGCATGAAAGACATTCTTTCGCCTGCCCGAGAGATGACGGAAGAAGAAAAAGAAGTAATTCAGAGAGTTGTAGACTATATGTACCGCCGGTTTATTTCTGTTGTCGCGGAAGGGAGAAACCTTTCTCTTGAACAGGTTGAGGCTGTAGCAGATGCCAGGATTTTTACAAGTGATGAAGCGATGCTTCTGGGGCTTGTTGATAGTATTGGGTTTATTGATGATACGATTGAAGTTACGAAAAAGTTAGCAGAACTGGAAGAAGCCAGGATTATCCGCTATAAGACCGAAAGTACTTTGAGTGAACTGTTGTTACTGAGGATAGGGCAAATAAACCCCCTTGCTGAGGTGATGAACAGTAAATTTTCTGAAGTTTTTAGTTCGGGCGGTTTTAGATTAATGTACTTGTGGAAAGTGAATTAAAAAAAGTGGACGATGTGTCAAAAGAAATTATTTCCTATTCTCACCCGGAACCTCTGTCCGCGGAGAAAATTCATGAATTAAAGAATCTACTCCTTACAAAAGGGTTTAAATTAGAGAAAAAGCCTCACACTGCCTTTTTCGCGCGTTCTTCTAATACGAATATTGCTGTATATTCTTCGGGTAAAGTTTTTGTGCAGGGGAAAGGGACCAGGGGTTTTGTGGAATTTATCTTTGAGCCGCTTATATTAAAAGATCTTACTTTTACCTCCTCTTTTTTAAAAAAGCCCGATGTGACGAAACGTATAGGGGTTGATGAAAGCGGAAAGGGGGATTTCTTCGGGCCTCTTGTTATCTGTGCTGCCTGTGCGGAAGGGGATTCTATTTTAAAGCTTAAAAAAGATGGTGTCCGGGATTCTAAAAAGATAACATCCGAGAATAAAATCCAGATGCTCGCGGAAAACATAAGAAAGAACGCGATAGTTGAAACTGTAATAATTAAGCCTGAAAGATTTAATGAATTATATGGAAAAATGAAGAATATGAACCTGATCCTTGCATGGGCCCATGCGTGCGCGATTGAGAACCTTCTTAAAAAAACTGATTGTTCACTTGTTATAGTTGATAAATTTACTACGAGGCCTCTGTTGCAAAATATGCTTAAACCTAGAGGTAAAATGGCAAATATAGTTCAACGGACTAAAGCAGAAGAAGACATTGTAGTTGCTGCCGCTTCAATTTGCGCGCGGGCCCGCTTTGTAAATGAAATAAACCTCATGGGCAAAAAATATGAAATGCTGTTTCCCAAAGGGGGCAAATCAGATAAGATTCTTGAATCGCTTAAAGGTTTTGTTTCTAAATTCGGAAAAGATAATCTCAAGAAAGTTGCAAAAGTAAATTTTAGAACGGCTAAATGTTAACGGCTTTCTTTTGCATCCTTGTCTACCTGTTCTTTAAGTTCATCCATGTCTTTTCTAAGCCGTTTGAATTTTGAGAAGAATTTGGGAAGCATACCTTCCAGGGCAAATATTTCCGCCATATCTTTTATCTTCCTGACAGGTGAACCAAGGTATATCTCGTTGGCACGCAGGCGTTTTTTCATAGGAATGCCGCATTGAGCGCCGACAATTACATTATCTTCAATTGTTACATAATTTCCTACTCCGACCTGTCCAGCAAGAATACAATTGTTTCCTATTTTTGAACTGCCCGCGATACCGGCCTGTGAGACTATCAATGTATTACTGCCGAGTTCGACATTATGGGCGATCATAACAAGATTGTCTATTTTTGTTCCGGATCTTATAATCGTTGAACCCAGGGTCGCCCTGTCTATTGCCGCGTTTGCTCCGATTTCAACATTATCTTCGACAATGACATTGCCGGCCTGGGGAATTTTGTGATAAACCCCATTTTGTTTTTCATATCCGAAACCATCACTTCCTATAACAGTTCCTGAATGTACCCTCACATTATTTTTGATAATACAGTTGTAATAGACCGTAACCTTTGGGAATAATCTGCAGTTATTACCTATTTTTACGTTTTGGCCAATATTTGAATTGGACTCTATGATAGTATTTTCACCCAATGTTACATTATCAGATAAAACCGCGTAGGGCCCTATATGAACATTGTTCCCGATATGGCAGTTTTTGCCTACAATAGATGTTTTATCAATGACGGGCTGCGGACTGGGTTCGGGCACGAATTTATTCATTACAAGAGCAAAAGCTATTTTCGGATTTTCTACCTCGATGGTAGGTTTTTGGGACTTAGCTGTCCCCCTGGGTACTAAAATTGCCTCCGCGTTTGTTTTTTCAGCTTTTTCTATATATTCAGGTGAGATAATAAAGATTATCTCGCCTTTGTGTGGAGATTGCAGGTCTCCCGCACCAGTTATTTTTACTTTCGGGTCTCCGCTTACTTTTCCTCCGCAAAGCTCCGCAATATCTTTTAATTTCATTTCCATGGGATCACCTTTCAAAAATTTCAAATATTATTACATAAAATTTTCACATAAGCAAATGAAAAGAAACCACAATATCTTGTTGACTTTTGGAAACTCTACGGTAAATATTATATGTGACTTGAGGATACCAATGATATCAGAAGCTAACCCCGGATTGTATGTGCATGTTCCTTTCTGCAGGAAAAAGTGCAATTATTGTTCATTTTATTCAATTGAACTTAATGACAATAAGACATGGCGGTTTACAGAAGCTGTAAACAGAGAACTGAGCAGTTATAACATTAAACATTTTGACACGCTGCACATTGGCGGCGGTACCCCTTCAGCCCTTGATCCTGACAAGCTTAAAAGACTCCTAACTTGTTGTATAGGAGAAAGTTGCAGAGAAAAAACTATTGAGACAAACCCTGAAAGCCTTACCGATGAAAAACTGAAAATATTTAAGGATTACGGGATAAACAGATTAAGTATAGGCTTGCAGTCCACAGAGAATGCCGAATTAAAGTTTCTTGGAAGGATTCACAGTTATGAAGATTTCAAAGAAGCCTTTTCCATGTCAAGGGAATCCGGGTTTGAAAACATAAATATAGACCTTATATGTGGATTTGAGGGCCAGACAATTGAAGGATGGAGGAAAAATCTTTATAAAACCCTGGAGTTTAATCCGGAACATATTTCCTGTTACTGCTTGGGTATAGAAAAAGGTACTCTGTATGACAAGTGTGTTAAAGATGGGAAAATTTCTGTGTTGTCGGAAGATCTTACTGCCGGAATATTTCTTGAAACGGATAAAATCCTTACCCGCGCGGGATATAACCATTATGAAATATCAAATTATGCGCGGCCGGGAAGAGAATCCTTACATAACTTAAAATACTGGAGAAACCTTGAGTATCTGGGGCTGGGGCCCTCTTCATGGTCCTGTATTTCAGGAAAGAGGTGGTGGAATGTCCCAACCCTTGAAAAATATTTAGGTTTAGTTGAAAATGACAGATTCCCTCTTGAGGGAAGCGAATCCCCTGAAAACAAGGTGAGATTTTATGAAACTATCTGTTTGGGGCTCAGGCTTAAGGAGGGAATAGATCCGGAGGAGGTTTCAGGAAGATTCGGGATTGATTTCTGGAAAACTTATAAAAACACTGTTGAAAAATTAATTGCCGATGGATTGCTGGCTAAAAGTAAAGAAAGAATATGCCCAACGCTAAAAGGCATGGTTCTTAATAATTATCTTGGATCTGAATTTGTGTTGATGTAAATTAACGGGATATGCCTGTATATATTTGTGCTTTTTTACGTGTGAATCTGGTATAGTAAATAACTGAGGAGAAAAAGGCATGCAAAAAATAAAAGTCAATTTAGCAGATAGAAGCTACGATATAATTATCGGTTCGGGTATTTTAAATCAGCTTGGTAATTTTACGATAGAAGCCGGGCTGGGAAAATCAATAGCGGTTATAACCAATGATGTGGTAGCTCCTCTTTATCTAGAAGCGGTTAAAACCTCGCTCAGGGGAGCGGGCCTGAAGGTAATTGAAATTATTATTCCCGACGGGGAAAAATATAAAGCATTTGAAACAGCAATTGATATTTATTCAAAACTTCTAAAAGCGGGTATAGATAGATCGCACAGTATAATAGCGCTTGGAGGAGGAGTTATTGGAGATCTTTCCGGGTTTGTGGCTGCCACGTATTTAAGGGGAATACCTTTTATCCAGGTTCCCACCACTCTTCTGGCTCAGGTGGATGCCAGTGTGGGTGGTAAGGTTGGTATTAATCTTCCGCAGGGGAAGAATCTGGTTGGAGCGTTTTACCAGCCAAAGTTTGTTTTTATAGATGTAGATGTTCTGTCTACTTTGAAGAAAGAAGTTTTTATAGAGGGATTTTCTGAAGTTATTAAACACGGTGTGGTCAGGAGCGAAAAGTATTTTTCACTGATAGAAAATAATATTAAAAAACTTCTTAATTTTGATAGAGATTTACTTATTGAAACAGTTGTCGGTTCTGTCCGCATTAAAGCTGATGTTGTCTCCAAGGATGAACGGGAATCAAGTTTGAGAGTTGTTCTAAATTACGGCCACACGATAGGGCACGCGATTGAAACTTTAACAGGTTATACACGGTTTCTTCACGGTGAGGCGGTTTCAGTGGGGATGGCTGCGGCAGGAAAAGCGGCTGTTCTAAAAGGGCTGTTTTCGGAAAAAGATCTCGAGAGGCAAAATAATCTTCTTAAATCTGTCGGCCTTCCGGTAAATGTAAAAAATGTAAAAGAAGGAGAAGTAATTTCGCTTCTTCAGGTTGACAAGAAGGTTAAAGACGGCCGTGTGAAGTTTGTTCTTCCAGAAAAGATAGGAAAAGTTTTAATAACAGATGATGTGAAAATAGAAATCCTTAAAAGATCTCTTGCTTCGATTATTAGTTAACCCACGTTAAAGTAATAAAAAACTCTGTGCTCGTGGTGTCTTTGTGTGAGATTAAAAGAGAACCGATAAGGAAGATCTAAATTATTACACAGAGTCACGAAGACACAAAGAAAAGAAGTATTTTTATAAAAAAACTTTAAAACAAAAAGCTTAGCTCTTTTTGTGTCTTGGCGGGTGAATGAAATATTTTTTCCTTGCGCATTTTTAAAATGATAAGTATTTTAATATTTGTTTAATATCCCATTTTCAAATGAAAAGTTCAATTTTTTATGAATTCTAAAGATGCTTTAATTATTTTAAACGCCCTTTTTGGGATAGGCCCTGTAAAGATAAATGAGATTCTCAAACACTGTCCTGATCCTTCCGTTATTTTTGAAAACCAGGATATTCTAAAGAAGAAAGTGAAATCAATTTATAAAAAGGACATTTTAACCATAAGAGATTGGCAAAGATCTTTTGATGTTGAAAAAGAGAAAGATATATGTTTAAAAAGGGGGATAGATATTGTAACAGTTCTGGATGAACAGTATCCGGGTTCGCTGAGGGAAATAATAAACGCGCCTCCTGTTTTGTATGTCAAAGGGAAGAAAGAATGTTTTAAAAATATTTCTGTGGCAATTGTGGGGGCAAGGCGTGCCAGCAGTTATGGCAGGTCAATTGCTTATAAGATAGGATATGATACCGCCGCTGCGGGATTCAATGTCGTAAGCGGGCTTGCAAGAGGCGTTGATCTTTCAGCCCATGAAGGAGCTCTTGCATCCAGTGGTTTGACAACGGCGGTTATCGGAAGCGGTTTTTTAAATATTTATCCCGGGGAGAATGTAAGAGCCGCTGAAAAAATTTGTGAAAAGGGACTTTTGATTAGTGAATTTAAACTCGATGAGAAATCCTGTGCCGGCAATTTTCCAAGGAGAAACAGAATAATAAGTGGGCTTTCAGAGAGGATTCTTGTAGTTGAAGCCTCTGTGAAATCAGGGTCTCTTATAACCGTAAATTACGCTCTTGAACAAGGGAAAGATGTTTACGCGGTTCCCGGCAGGATTGATTCACCGTTTTCCGAAGGAGTAAATAAACTTATAAGGGACGGAGCGTTTCCGGTTTTGGATTCGAGCGACCTTATGTATGGCCTGGTTTAAAACAGAGAAAAGAAAGACGGAAGATGAGAAAAAAATAATAGGACGCGGATTTGCGGCTTTGTGAGAGAATAAAAAATCCGGCAATCCGCTTATTTGTTTGACAAGCTGCTTATTTAGATGATATTTAGTAAAGGCTTATAAAAAGAGGGTGTAAATGAAATCACTTGTAATAGTTGAATCGCCGGCAAAGGCAAAGACGATAAATAAAATTCTTGGTGATAGCTGTCAGGTAATGGCTTCAGGAGGGCATATTAGGGATCTTCCCAAGAAAGAGATAGGAATTGATATTAAGAACGAATTTAAGCCTAAGTATGTCGCGATAACAAAGAAAAAAGATATTATCTCGAAACTCAAAAAAGCCGCTGCCGGATCAGAAAAGATTTACCTTGCGCCTGACCCTGACAGAGAAGGTGAGGCTATCGCATGGCATCTATCACAAATAATGAAAATCCCCCCTGAAAAGATGAAAAGAGTTACTTTTAATGAGATAACAAAATCAGCGGTTAAAAAAGCCTTTGAATCCGCTCATGATATTAATATGAACAAAGTTAATTCACAGCAGGCCAGAAGGATTCTTGACAGAATAGTTGGATATAAAATCAGCCCCTTGCTGTGGAGAAAGCTTAAAGGAAGCCAAAGTGCAGGAAGGGTCCAGTCTGTCGCGTTAAGGCTTGTATGTGAAAAAGAAAAGCAAATCGAAGATTTTAAGCCGGTGAAATACTGGGATATTTTCGCGGAGCTTTCCAAAATAGACAATAAACAAAATTTCAAAGCCAAACTTCTGACTGTTGATGGTAAAAAGGTTGTTCAGACACCTAAGAGTGAAGATGAGGTTGTGATTCATGATGAGAAAGGCGCTTCTAAAATCAAAGACGAACTTGAATCATCAAAATTTATAGTAACCGGCATAAGCAGAAAGAATATAAAAAGAACCCCCGGGTCGCCTTTTACGACAAGCCTTCTTCAGCAGGCGGGAGTGAATGTGCTGGGCTGGAACATAAAGAAAGTAATGGATGTAGCCCAGACTCTTTATGAAGGCATGGAAGTACCGGAAGCAGGGCATATAGGGCTTATTACATATATGAGAACAGACTCAGTAAGAGTTTCCGAGGAAGCACTCGAAGAAGTGAGAAAATATGTAGGGGAAAAGTTTGAAAAATCGTATTTACCTGCTGCTCCAAGACGGTTTAAAACTAAGAAAGCCAGCCAGGATGCTCATGAGGCTATCAGGCCCACCTCGGTTTACAGGGCCCCCGAAACTCTTAAAGAAAACCTGACCCAGGACCAGTATAAATTGTATAAGATTATATGGGAACGGTTTGTTGCTTCTCAAATGTCTGCCTCTGAGATGGCATTGACAACTGTTGATATAACAGCGGGCATATATATATTCCGGGCTTCAGGCAGTCAGATAATTTTCCCGGGCTTTAGAAAAGTTTATCCTGTTAGCGATAGGAAAAAAGACAAAAGCCCCAAAGAGAATGGTCTTAAACAAAACGGAGAGGAAGATAACCTTTTACCCGATCTTTCCGAAAATGAGGAACTTAGCTTGTTGGATATAGAAACGAAATACATGGAGACAAAACCGCCAGCCCGCTACTCGGAAGCTACACTGGTCAAAACCCTGGAAGAAAAAGGGATAGGAAGGCCGAGTACCTATGTGCCGACGATTCAAACAATCGTTAGAAGAAATTATGTTTTAAGGGAAAAATCAAGATTATTTCCAACAGAGCTTGGGAAAATGGTTAACGACATGTTGATTAAAGCCTTTCCTGATATTGTAAATTATGATTTTACGGCGAAGATGGAAGAGGAACTTGACGCAGTGGAAGACGGGACCGAAGAATGGGTAAAAGTGCTTAAGAATTTTTATATACCCTTTGAGAAAGCTCTTAAGACGGCATCGGATAAAATGTCTGAGGTAAAAAGAGAAGTTACCAAAACCGATATGCTTTGCCCGAAGTGTAAAGAAAAGGGAGTTGAAGCACATCTTGTGAAGAGGTTTGGAAGGAACGGTGAATTTCTCGGATGTGAAAAATTTTCCGCAAAGGAACCGGATAAAAGCTGTACTTATACAGAACAGACAAATGTGAAAGAACAGCAACCTCTTCCCGAATTAAAAGAGGAAATTCTCTGCGATAAGTGTGAAAAGCCGATGGTTGTCAAATCAGGAAGATATGGACATTTTCTTGCATGTTCAGGTTTTCCGGGTTGCAAGAATACAAAACCTCTTCCTACAGGAAAAAAGTGCCCGATGTGCTGTGGTAATGTAGTCCAAAAAAGATATAGGGGCAGAATATTTTATGGCTGTGATAGTTATCCCGACTGTAAATTTACCGCTAAAAACCTTGATGAGATAAAATAGAGAAGATCCGCTGTCCTGTTATCTTATTTTAGTGTAAAATAATACGTTGAAAGTGATATCATGAAATTCTAAATGTATCCTTTGACGAATGGTAAGAATACAAATCCGGGTTAATAATGATAAATGAGATTGCAGGATTTTTGAATTACCTCAGAGTGGAGAAGGACGCGTCTTCTCATACCATTAAAAATTATCGGAGTGATTTACTTCAATTTGTCGAATTCCTTGCCAAAAACGACTATTCTATTCTCGACCGTATTAATGATATAGACCATATTACTATCAGAAATTTTCTTGCCGGTATTAAGGGTAAAAACTATGCTCGTTCAACGTTGATCAGAAAAATTGCTTCAATAAGGTCTTTTTTTAGGTATCTTTTGAGAGAAACACATATTCAAGCCAATCCGGCGGCAGGTATGATTCTTCCCAAAAAAGGCAGACATCTGCCTGAATTTCTGGATTTGAGTGAAGTGAACAAGCTTCTTGAATCCCCCGATGTAGGTAATCTTGCCGGCCTCAGAGACAGGGTTTTGCTGGAGGTTCTTTACAGTTCAGGGATCAGGGTGAGCGAGCTGGTTAATCTCAATGAATCCAGTATGGATTTAATAGGAGAGGTTGTGAAAGTCAGAGGAAAAGGAAAAAAAGAAAGAATGGTTCCTCTGGGAAGCATAGCGGTAAAATATCTCACTGAATATCTGGATCAGAGAAAATCAGGGGACTATAAAGGAAGAAAACCGAATTTTTTGGCTGTTTTTTTGAATAAATACGGGCAAAGGATAAGTGACAGAAGTGTCAGAAGAATTATTAACAAATATATAGAAAAAGCAGCAATTGATCATAATATATCTCCTCATGTGCTCAGACATACTTTTGCGACACATATGCTTGATGCCGGGGCGGATCTGAGATCTGTTCAGGAACTGCTAGGCCACGCAAGTCTTTCTACTACGCAGATATATACTCATATAACCGCTGACAAGATGAAGAAGGTATACAACAAAGCACATCCGAGAGCATGATAAGTGCGGCGAATAGTGAATGGTAAAAGCATGGAAATAGGCAGTAATAAAATTGATCAAAAACAACAAGATACTATATATGAAATAACCTGAATGTGAACGCTTATGAAAAAGATTAAAAAGGATCTTATAATTTTTGATATAGACGGTGTTTTAATAGATGTAAGAAAATCCTACCGCAAAGCTGTTATTGCGGCTGTCCACGCATATCTAAACAATTATCTCGGATTAAAAATCAAAAAATCAGTTCTTTCAGATAGAATTATTTCAGAATTTAAAAAATGCGCGGGTTTTAACAATGACTGGGATTTAACAGCTGCTGCCATAAGCTACATAATTCACGCGGAGAAGAAAAAGGAAAATATAAATTTTGAAAGATTTATCAGCCGCGTGGAGAAACTCGGCGGCGGGTTAAGAGGGGTTAGAAAAGTTTTAGGGAAACTGCCCCGAGAGGTGGAATATACAGGAGATGTAAAGACGGGCAATACAGTTAAAAGGATATTTCAGGAGTTTTATTTCGGAAGCCCCAAATTTAAAAAAATTTTTGGTTTAAACCCCGTTTATTATGAAGGAGCGGGGCTTGTCAGCAAAGAATCTTTATGTATAGGAAGGAAGCTTTTGGCAAAACTTCGCGTGGATTTTAAGCTTGGTATAGCTACAGGCAGAGATTCATTTGAGAGCAATATGGCTCTTGAGACGCACAAAATTAAAAATTATTTTGATATTATAACAACTGATGAAGACATAAAAACCGATGAGAAAATTTTTGGGAAAAAAGGTTTGTCAAAACCAAACCCGTATATACTAGAGAAAACAGTCAAAAAAAGCCGGTGTAAAGGCCGTGTCTTTTTTATTGGTGATACGCGGGATGATATAATGGCTGCGTCCAGTTGCAGAATGTATGATGTTATCTCGATTGGCTGTGTTTATGCTGTTAATAATAAAAGAGATGTTGAAAAAACACTTATTGCCAGCGGTGCTGATGCTGTTATACGCCGTCCTTCTGAACTTCCTGAGGTAATTAATTGTCTCAGGAAGTAAAAAAGTTTGTTATTGATTATTAAATTTAAAGAAAATATAATGAACGCTCATTGTGATTTTCTGGCTTGATATTTTT
>CBDURG010000013.1:0-24431 GCA_965369805.1 uncultured bacterium | reverse complement strand
AACACTGGTTCAATTTATGTTGCTTGTAGTTATCACAATATCGGTGAAGTAATGCTTGTTTTAAAACAACTTGATTTTAAAATTAACAACACTATCACTTGGTATAAGACGAATGCTATGCCAAACATGACAAGGCGTGTTTTCACTCACTCGACAGAATTTGTTATTTGGGCAGTAAAGGGAAGTGGATGGACTTTTAATTATGAGAAAATCAAAGAAATAAATCCTGAGAAACAAAAAGATGGAAGCCAAAAACAAATGCGTGATCTTTGGGGATTGCCTTTGGTCCAGGGAAAGGAGAGGTTGCGCGGCAAAGACGGAAAAGCATTACATCCCACACAAAAACCAGAAGAAATGCTGAAAAGGATTATTTTGGCAGGTTCCAATAAAGGCGATATTGTTTTGGACCCATTTCTGGGGAGCGGGACGACGGCAGTAGTCGCAAAACAATTAAGCAGAAAATGGATTGGGGTTGAAAAAAGTAAAAAATATGTTGAAATGGCAAAAAAACGGATTAAAAACTGATTTTCTATTTTAGATAAAATGCGCAATTCCGGAGCAATTCCGGAAACACAATACTTAATTCAGGGAATTGCATCATTCCTCAAGATCCCCACCACATATTTATAATTTCTTTTAGGATTATCTATCGCCTTTTGTGAGACTATATCAAATGCCTCTTGGATTTGTTCTTTTCCGTGTTCGTCTGTTAAAAGGATGATGTCTTCTATAATTGTGGGATCGTTTTCTTCGAAAACTATCTCAGCAAGTTTTCTTACTTTTTTTACTTTATCTTTGCCGTATAATTTTTCAACTCTTTCCCATTTTTGGGCTTGCTGTTCCGGAGAATATAAATTGAGGGGTTTGTATCTTGCCGGTTCTCTGTTCTCGTATCCTTCTTCGATATTTGAATACTCAACATCGACAAGGTTTAATCTTCTTAGTTCTGTCATTCCCTTTGTGACAGTATCTCTCTGAATATGGAATTTCAGGCCAAGGGTTTCTCTTGAACCAGACCACCAGGGATTATCCCTGCTTAAGGTTGATTTATACAGGTTTATCAAGTAGCAGTATTTTGCGGCGAGGGAAAGTTTCTTATTCCAGCTGTAAGCGAAATATTCTCCGGGGAGAAGGAAGTATTTACCCTGAGGGTACTCATAAAGAGCTCCCTCATTGTTTAGTAGTTTTATTTGTGCGTTTTTGCCCCATCTGGGCGTAAATTCAACAAGATTATAGTCGGTCTCAAGCTTTCTTAAGGTCTTGTTGATCTGCCTCCTATAATCATTAACGGGCATTTTCTGATCTAAGTCCAATTGCAAGGCTATTTTGTTGTAGTTAAATTCTGACTCTGTGAGGTTATCTTTCAAGAGCAAGAGATACACATCAAAGGCTCTTTCATCACACGAAGTCATCATTCTGCCCGCAAGATTGGGATCTTCCATAAAATATCTGTGTATTGCGAGAGGAGATTCTTTTTCCTGAATTGATTTACTTGCCTCATAATCAATGGCGATATTGAAGAAGTTTGTAAGAAGAGTTTTTGCCAGTTCTTTTGATTTTATAAGGACAGAGGTCTCGTTGTTTCTTCTCAGCGCTGAATCAGACCAGTTTGTGCTTCCCATGATAATAATCTCATCATCTATGACAATTGCTTTGCTGTGGGTATAGGTTGTCTTTTCATCATAGGATACATCAAGATTGTTTTGTTTAAAGAAGTTGAAGGCATTTTCATTCTTGCCTTCAACCTGCCATTTACCATCCTCCCTGTGTTTTCCAAAGTTTATGTTCTGATCCAGTATAATTTTAACCTGGACACCCCGCTTCCCTGCTTCAACCAGGCCCTCGCATAACTTATAAACAGGAGATTCCGTATCCCTTTCATCAAAAGCCACAATATACACAACCATAAATATAGACTTCTCTGAATTATCTATGGCTTCCTTTACCGCTGGGAAATATTTTTTTCCGGAAAGGTCAGTTACATCCGAAGAGAAAGCATATCCGGTTAAGGACAAACTTAGCAGGGTGATTATTAATAGAAGTTGTCTTTTCATGTGATTATTGTAGCAGGAAGCTGAAAAAATTCTATGTTATACGAAATCTGGCTACTTACAGGTTGTTACATCCAAAACCCAGATATGTTTGGATTCAGGTCCGAATACTCCATGAAACTGAAAAGGCAGTTTTAATTGAAACTATGGAGAAAAACTGGATACCAAAATCTCAAATTCGCAAAGTAAGGCTGAGGGATAATGTATTTGAGGTTTATGTTCAGGAGGGGATGGTTGGATGATTTATACTATAATGCTAGAGTTTTGACAGTGGTTTCCCACCTTTGATTATTTTATATTCATTGCATGTGCGGCGAATAAAGCAAATATATCAAACAATAATTTCGTTGTTTTTTCCAAATATTCTATATATTCTATGCTATATTCCTTTAATGGACGCCCCGATTTATAGATGATCTTTTCTCTGCCTGTCGAAAATTCTATAGTCATGTTTTCATGATGAGAACTATTTCTTAATTTACTATCTACATTTTCCGTTAAGTGGGTCAACTGGTCTGTATTTTCAAAACATTTCATTCTACCTGCTTTATCAGTTTTTATATATTTGTTAAGAGTCATTTTCTCAAAAATATCATAACTACGCCCACGATAAGCATTATTAAATACGGCAGGGATAATCGCTATGTCCATCATGATCTCATATGCATTACCGTAAAGATTTTTCATCAAATCAAAATCGAGACTGGCTGAGATTGATGCTGGCGGAATGGTAACATTCGCACGAACATAAGTACAGACTTTGGCTAATTCATTATATGACCGCCAGAAGTAGTCAAGTGCAGCTAAATATTTAGGCAATAATTCTATAAATTGCGTTTTTACAAAACTCCTTAAATGCTGACTCTCCCTTTTTTCTAATCTTCGATTGTAAAACCTTTTCACTGAGATATACCGCGTCAGCTTATTAGGCTCTAAAAGTGCCAAAGCAATGTCTATGAAATCGTTTATAGCTTTTACTTTGTGATAAGATCTATCCGTAAGTTTTTTAATCTCGCCACAATGAACCTTCACTAAATCCGGTCTATTTATTTTGTAAAAATCATATTGCCTCTGACGCATTCGATATTGACTAGGTAAATCTACCCCAAATGAGAATGCCTCGTAAAAATCAATGAAGTTACTTTGCTTTTTTTGCGCTTTGAGAATAAATTTTTTACACCGATTAAGAATGTGCATATTTTGATCTAATGGGAAATATGTTGGCTCGTGTAATTGAGATGAAGGAATTACATAATCTGGATGTAAATTGTATATTATTCCATCGTCAGTACCAGGCATACAATTCTCAAACAGCTCGATTTTTGCTGTAACTGCCTTCTGATCTATTAGTAGCTTGAGAGTAATTGGTTGCTGACATTCCATGCACTTGTATGTAAACCACCGTTCCTCTTGATGTCCTATCCACACTCTTATCGAATATGCACATTCGCATATTTCACATTTAATATTTTGTCTCATGACTGCCATGCTTGAAATTACCTTTTTTGTAGAAGAACCTATTGCTTCTTAAAATGAAGAAGAGAAGCTACTTCCTGTGTATTGGAAATATGTAACAAATTAAATTCTAACACATTTAAATCAGCCAGATCATTAGCAGTCAATTTTCCCCCTTCTTTGACGGTGTTTCTAGTTATCAATAAATATTCAGTGTACAAAAGCATTTCTTCGACAACACGATGGAGCGAATACTTTTACAACTTCTTTACTCACAGGCAGTAATCGACAAAGTCTTATTAATTACTATTGCCACAAAGATAGGGACCCCTAAATCTCAGGTTCACGGAATCTGCCTAAAAAATGGTGTTTTTGAGGTTTGGGTGGTGGAGAGGGTGGTTGGGTAAAAAACACCTTACTGAAAACCGACCTCCTTAACAATAGAGTATGATCTTGATTTGTATATTGTCTCCCAGTTTTCTTATGTGGTTGTCAAACCACATCATCTAGTTCTTTCGACAACTTTAATAAATCTTTCCGTATTTCAGTGAATTCACTAAAACCGTATTTTTCCTCATGCCCTTCAAGGGCAACGGTTCCTTCTTCGTCATCATATTTAGCCGTGTTATGAGCAAATTTATTTCGCAAATCTTGTTTTAATTTCAATGCACTGTTTTCACCAAAGACTGCATCATTACTTGTAACACTTTTTAAACGAGATCTTACAATATTAAATTCTACTTTTATTGGGTCTGGTATCATTGTCGAAAAGTATTCCACAACAATATCTTCAACTTGCTTTGTAATAGCCGTTATTCTCTCAGAAAGCTTCGCTTTAAATTTTGTTAGTTGCTGCCCTTGTTCCTCTGGTAACAACCCATCATATTTTTTCTTATACATATTTCGCATTTTTAGATCTATTCTACTCATTTCGTCTAAAATAACACCGCGCATATTGTTTATATCACAGATTCTTTTAATTTGGTCTTCAATAATTGGTAATACTTCATCAATAAAATTACTTCGATTTACGATATAAACGCCATCTACTTCTTTTTTAAATAAAATTTCTCGCAATTTTACCCCAGGAACACCACTATAAAAAATCATATCAGTAAAAATATCACTCCTTAGTCTGTGAGCGATTTCATCCCCCATTTTGCCTTCTAAATCATAATCAAAAATTATGATGTCGTACGGATTGTATCTGGACAATTTAAAACTCAATTCTTCCAACTTTACATTATTTAACGTTGTCCTTCTATCAACATGAAGCTTGAAACCAAAATCTTTAAGTTTAGCCTCTAAGCCTTCAATATGAGCCTCTACTGCATCGAAGTGATCTTCAATCCATAGCACTTTGTATTCAATTTTCATTATTTTGCCACCTTAATTTTGAAACTAGTTCCACGCTTAGGTTGCACTGTTGACAACTTCAGTTCCCCTCCCAATGCCTCAATTTTATTTTTGCAAAAATAAAGACCCAGACCCGAACCATCTGTTCGGGTAAATCCCTTCTCGAAAATTCGTCCTTTTTCTTTTATAGCCGCATCAAGCCCCCTTCCATTATCCTCAACAGTTAACTCCAATAGATTGTCTTTTATTGTTGAGGTGAAGGAAATACTCATTGCTCTTGCTTTTTTTGCATTGCTAATAAAGTTTTCCAAAGCCATGCCCACTTCAATAGGATTGAATTTTAATTCAAACCTTCGCGGATCTATTTCTGCTATAATTTTTATGCGCGAGTTATATGCTACTGCTATTTTTTCAACATACTCTTTTAAAAACGCATTAAAGTCTTCCGATATCATACTTGATTTCAATCTAAAATTTGCAGTTGTGGCAAATCTTGATGTGGATATGATTTTTTCATTTACTTCAAATAATTCTTCAAATAATTCTTGTATTTTTTTAAAAGACATTTTTTTTAGCGCTGCTGGTGCTTTGAGAATATTCTGTAACCTTGCCTTCGAATGCGAGGCATATAAAATAATCTGATGAATAAACCCCTCTAATAGCTCTTTATCTCTCGACCCGCTACCTGTTAAGAAAATATTCCTTTTGATTTCTTCTTCATAAGCTGTTTCAGCTTTTGCTTTTTCCTCAAAGGCTGTCTTTGTACTTTCAACCGCTTCTTTTGCTCGTTCTTCAGCTTTTTCTCTTGCTGGCTTCTCCTTTTCCGCAATTGCAAGAGCTTCTTGTTCTGCAATTTTTATTTTTATAAGTGCTTTTTCTGCTTTTGATATTTGTTTAATCAATTCTTCATTATTTAACCCGGTGGCTATATTTTGGAGTTTTTTTAATGAAGGTTCAAATTCTTTGGCTTTTTCGCTCAGAATTGATACTAAATTGTAATTAACGTCTATGATGTTTACGCTTTTTGAGTTTGATAATTTTTCAACAAGTTTAATAATTCTATAACGGTTATTATCCAGACCCATTCTTTCAGAAGTATGTTGGTCTTTGTCTAACTTATCTTTCCAGGTAACATTTACAACATAGGCTTCTAATTTGACTAGGCATTGTTTAACACATTCACTTAACTCTTTTGCGGCCTTTGTTTGGATTAAACCCTGATTCCGACTCGAAGCTTCGCGGAATTTATCTTCTTCTCCTGAGATTTTAACAAATCCAAGTAAATCGCGGGAACCTAGATATCTAGCATACCCTTGCTGTTTTCGACGAGCAAAGCCCCAGTAATCGTTGCTTTGTTCGCCAACAGGGTAAAGGCGAAAGCCGTTTCTTAGCAAAAAGAGTGATCCGTATTCGACAGCACGAATATTCATTCTTCGCGCAAAAGTAACCTTAGCTGCTCGGTTTAGAAATGAAATTTCAGCATGAAAATCAGAATCAATCAATTTAGGGTAATGCTCAGAAATGTTTTCTTCTGTTTTATATATAAAAGTTCCTCTATCAATCAATTCAACCTGCAGTAGCCCCTGTGAAGTTATTTGTGCTTTCAAGGTTGTCGTTATATTTTTAAGAGCCTTAAATATTGTATTTTCTATTTTCCCATTCACAAGAACGGGTTCTATCTTCTTTTCAAATGCCTTTTGTTTTTCAAGTTTATCCTTTTTAATCTCTCTGTTACATTTTATCTCGATGACCTTTTTATCATCAATAGGATCTATCAATTTTTGTAGCGATCTTTTTAGGTTAATAAGCTTCGCTCTGCTCCAAGAGGCTTTGTTCCGTAATAACCCCATTTCTAACACAACACCGCTATCGTTTTTTGAAACATTTTCAGGTAACGAAAAAGACTTTTCCTCAGAATAGTCCACGTTTATGTTTATAAATTCATTTTTTGAATTCTTCTCAAAATCATCCCAATTTACCTTAATGCAATGAACATTTTTATCTGATTTTGTTCTGGCTTGAATTTTAAGGGTACGCCCTATACGGTCACAAGAAAAACGACCAATTCCCTTGTATCCAGAATAATTCTTTTTAACTTTATCTTCTGTCCCATCTCTTTTTGCTGAAAAAGCAACAAAAAGCCATTTATTTATCAGATCATTTTTGCTCATGCCCTTTCCATTATCCACAAGATATATTTTACTTTCTTGCTCATCATCCAACACAAAATGGATAACAGTTTTTTCCGCAAAAGCATCAACTGAGTTTTTTACAAGTTCAAATACCGCAACAAAGTCATCAGTAATTAGATCTTTGCCAATAACCTCTTTTAGTTTAGAACTTACTCTAAATTGAAGTTTTTCACTCATAAATAATCTCCTTTAGGGCTATTCCGCTTTGCTCAGCAAATAAGGGAGGAATAGCATTTCCTATTTGAGAATATCGCGGGACTTCTTGTTTTCGTGCTAGTCCTCCAGTAGTATACTTACCCTTAAATTCATACCAATCATTAAAAGATTGGATGCGTGCATATTCTCGTACAGTAAGAATTCGAGGTTCACAATAATGCAGATAATCATCGGGTAATGTTGTGAGGGTAGGCGTAGCTGTATCTCCTGAAAGGGGTATCATTGTGTGTTTTTTTATCTTATATAAGCTCTTTATTTTTTTAGATATTTTTTTATTTTTTTCGGCATTAGTGAGGATGAAATTAAATTTCGATACAGTTTCTGCGTTGTGTATGGCAAACCTGTGACTATCGGGAACTATTCTTTTAACAGCACCTTTAAGCAACTTTTGATATCTCGTCTTTGGCTTGCAATATGTCCCCGACTTAAAAAACTTTGTGTCTGGACATTCCACTTCTTTTTTTCTCAATAAATCGGATATCGCATTTTTAAGGTTATTAGCTCTGTTAATTTTCTTGCTCTTTAAAAACTTTTCCTTATTATAAGAAAGTAAATCAAAGAAGGCTTCTGGGTGCAAACTATTTTGTAACCCTTTTCTTACACCAATCAAAATAAATCTTGTACGGTTTTGCGGAACACCGTACTCGGAAAAATTTATTAATGTTCCATGCACATCATACCCAGAATAGCCGTGTTTGGGCGAACTTTGCTTCAACATTTTCTGCACATATGAAGAATACATCCGTCCATTCATTTTGTTTTTATTAAATTTTTGCGTGAAACCCTTAACATTTTCAAAAAAAACAAGCTTTGGTTGAACTAGGCGAATGAATTTAATATAAGACCCAACCAACTTGTTTCTAATATCATTTTCGATTCTTCTTCCTGCAGATGAAAATCCTTGGCATGGTGGGCCTCCAGCAATTAAATCAACTTTACCGCGCATATTTTTTAGTTCATCCGAAAAATTTCTTATTATATCATTAATGTCATGGTGTTCTTCTGGTAGCCATTTAGGCCAATCAAAGTGCGTTCTTTTTTTTATCAGATTAAACTTAAGAGTTTGGAATGCATCAGAATTCTTTTCAATAGCAAAAATACCTTTCCAAAAATTTGTATTATACAAACCAAGAGACAGCCCTCCGCAACCAGCAAAAAGATCTATGTATTTTAACTTTTCTTCACTCATCTCATTAATCCACCTAATTGCTCAACATTTCTATTCATCTAAAAAATAACCAGCTGGTTTTCTAAGTACTCTGGCTATTTTGACTAATGTTTCTATGGAGGGCAGGGATGCACCGGTTTCGTAGCGGGAAATGCTTTTTTGTTTGACACCGATTTTTTGGGCAAGCTGAGTTTGGTTTAGGTCTTGTTCTACCCGTGCCAGTTTGATTCTTTTGCCAAACTTCTTTGTATCCATAATAATCTGCCTCTTGTAGAAAATATTAAAAAGTGCTTGACACAACCTGCCATATTGGGTATATTGTAGTCATATTGCGGGCTATTAAATAGTACCTCAAATTGGTAATATATACCTAAACAGTCATAAAAGCAAGGTTTTCTAATGGGTAGCAAGGATATACTGGCGCAAGAGAAAAGGAAAGATTGCCTGAAAGAAATTCCAAAGGAAAGTTTTTCCTGGGAAGACAATCCCGGCATTCAAAATCTTCTGGATGTCATTTCTTCTATCCTGGCGGATGAATATATTGAAACAGTTATGAAAAATCCTGATGTTTTTTTAAAGAACGGAGGCCTAAAATGAGAGTTGCAATTTACGCACGGTATTCTTCTGAGAATCAAAGTGAAAAAAGTATTGATGACCAGATTAGAGTTTGTAAAAGGTACATCAAAGAAAATAATATGACTGTGGAAGAGGGGCATATTTACATTGACGAGGCAATTTCCGGGTCTATTGTTAATCGGCCTGCTCTTCAGGCACTGGAAAAAGCTGCTGAAAATAAAGAATTTGATGCGGTGGCTGTTGATGATTTATCGAGGCTGTCAAGAAGTAACCATCAGATGCTTACACTGGTTATGAAATTTAATTATCTCCAGATTAAAATGATATCTGTTTCAGATGGTATTATTAGCGATGATGAGAATTCAAAGCTGGGGATTCATATTCGGGGGTTTATTAATGAATTGTATCTTGATGACCTTAAGAAAAAGACTATGAGAGGCTTAGAGGGACAGAAGATAAGGGGTTTTAGCACTGGTGAGAATGTTTATGGATATAGCAGTCATCCTTTCGGAGAGCTTAAGTTAAATAAGAAAGGGAAACCCAAATATGAGGGGATGGTTCATAAAATAAATACTGATGAGGCAGATATTATTAAGAGGATATTTAAGGAATTTATAGAGGGTAAAAGCATAAACAAGATTGTAAGGGATCTTAACAGTGATAAGACACCAACTAAGAAAGGATATATCGGAGGGTGGAATATTTCAACTGTGAGCAGAATCTTAAAAAATGAAAAATACATGGGACTATGGGTATGGAGAAAGTGGAAAAATGTTAGAGACCCTATGACAGGGAAAGTAAAGAAGGTTCCCCGCGCAGAAAAAGAGCAAATGCCCATTTTTAAAGAAGAGCTGGTAATCATTGATAAGGAAACCTGGGAAAAGGGTCAGAGAAGATGGAAAGAGCTTGAAGGGGCCTGGCCAGTTAGAAAGAAAAGTAATATAAAACAAAAAAGCTATGTTAACTCTAGCCCCACACACTTGCTTGCGGGGCTTTTGAAGTGCAATTCCTGTGGTGGGGCTGTTGTTCTTGTAGGTGGGAAGGGAAGCGGCTACTATGGTTGCTATAATGCAAAGAGAAAAACCTGTGATAACACTCTCTTGGTACCTCGGAAGCGGGTAGAACAAGCCATAATATCAGAATTAAAAGGAAAGATATTAACGTATCAGAATCTGGAATGTGTTTATAAGAAGCTGGAGAAACTTATATCAAAAGGGCTTAATAAAACACCTGAGCTTATTAAAAATAAGAAATCACAGTATGATAAGGTGTCTTTGGAAATACAGAACTATCTTAATTATATTAAAACGGGCAATTTCTCAAACGCTGTATCAGGGGCATTGAAGGAAGCTGAATCAAAAGGCAATACTTTAAAGGATGAATTAAAATCTTTGGAATTTCAGAAAGAGAACACCTTTAAATCCCCGCCGAAGGAATGGATAAATCACCGGCTTGGCAGGTTGCATGAGACTTTGAATAAAAATACTACTTCCTCTGCGTTAGCTCTTAAAGAAATACTTGGAACTATCAAACTTGAGCCGGTGACAGACAAGAATTCTGATTTTTATTATATTGTGAGCAATGGAGAGAAGAAGTTTAAGCCCTACTATGTGGCACATACAAAAATTCAAACCCTTGCGCTCCTGGATGAGAAGCACAAAGGTTCGAATTGGTTGCACTGGCGGAGGAGGTAGGATTTGAACCCACGGTCCCGTTAAGGACAACGGTTTTCAAGACCGCCGCGATCGGCCACTCTGCCACTCCTCCGCGAATTATCTTTCCAAGCGCAATAAACTACCACGATATTAAGATAATTTCAAGGGGATTAAATTGAAAAGAGGCAATTTTTCCGGTAAAATTATGTTGTGCGTGTAATTAATATTGTTGCTACTCTTTCGAAAATATTATGGTTGAGTTTTTCAAATTTTATTCCGGCAAGAGCGAAAGATTGGTCCTTTGTTTTTATAGATCTTGTCCAGCATATGGCACCTTTTATTTTGATGGACTCAAGCATATCTTTTGTTTGAAAATGGAGGGTGACATTTTTATTCTTTCTAATTTCTCTGTAGGATACTATTTTGGCGCCCCACTCTGAAATGTCGAATATTTTAACATTTAACGGCTTTTGACTTGCGAATGCTGTTTCCTCATGAAGCTTGATTGTACCCTTTACTTCCAAGCGGCTAATTTTTCGTTTTCCCTTAACAACCAGTTTAGGTTGTTTTTCCGGTTTCATTTCGGCATGCCCCCGAGTTACCTGATGGATATGCAAACAATTATATGCTGTGTTTGGGCGGGTTACAATAAAAATGTTACAAAATTTCAAGCTTTAAAAGTTAGCTTAGCAGATATATGAGTATGCCCCAAAGCGTTGCCAGGCCATTTAATACAATATCCCGGATGTCAAAGACACGGTAAGGTAAAACAGCTTGAAATACCTCATCAGAAATACTTACAGCGACGCAAAAAAGACAAGCTAAAGCAATGCCGGCAACTTTTTTGTTTACTTTAATCAGATCTTTAGTCGCTAACCAGCCTAAAACTGCATATTCTAAAATGTGAACCTTTTCTTCCATAGGCCCTTTCATCCGCCAGGACAAAACCAGGCCCATTATGAGAAGGAAAGCAAGTGCCGAAGTCTTTATCACAGGAACACGTTTTTTTATTATATAGAGTGCGAAGACGGCTATACACCCAGCTGTCATTAGTAACCATAACAAGATTGTTATGCCGCTTTTGCCGATGTAAGCTTGGATAAATTCCAGGACCTGTCTCATAAAAGAGGCAGAAATAATTATGAATAAACTAATAAAAACCGTTGTTCTGGAAATTTTAAAATGTAAAAAGTTTTGCGGCATTTTTGGTTTTTCTCCGGCAAAAAGGACTGGCGAAGAGGGAGGGACTAAGCTGGTTTTGTGCAATAGCCCCTGCACGACACCTTTCACCACATAAATTCACTTTTCATCATCATATTACCAAACCTTGTTTACTTCAAGCACTTTTGCCTGGCCTTCTTCTGTTCTGTGGCTGTAATCTTTAACCAGAACAGGTGGCAAAACTCCAGCAAGTTCCCCTTGACATTTAGTTGTTTTTATAAAATGATAATGGTAATATTTATTTGTATCAGAGTCAGTACCCAATTTGACATTTAAAATGTTTTGCCATCTTTTAAAGGGAGATAAAAATATGGGGATAGTTAGAGCTTCAGGCAGGTTATTAACCGTACTTACCCTGTTAATATTAGCGCTAAGCATTGTTTTTACCCAGACTGTTCTTTTTGGAGCCTATCAATGTAACACAGAACCGGCCAAAGACGATGATAAGAATAGGGGTGTGGACAGTGGTGATCCTACTTGTGTTCAGGTTAGTTCCGGGGTTGCCTCAAGCGTTAATTATGGCAAACCCAAGTTAGAACTTTCGACTAATTCTTTCACTGAAGTACCTTTTTCGTATGATAAATCTCTTATCACTACCACATCGGAAATGCAGATAGGTTCTTTTTACCTTTATGAGATGCTAAAAACCAAAACGGATAATTTCGCAGATGAGAATGGCAGCCTCACGTTGAATTCAGTTGCTCAGACTATATTTATAGATCAGACAGCGCCTTCTGTGCCCACAATAAACGAGATTACCAGTCCCACTGTTAATCCCGATATCACTGTCAGCGGTTCGGCTGAAAGTAATACCACTGTATATATCAGGATTACCCAGCCCAATTCAGGGCTTGTGGAATATAACACCCAGGCTGTAAATGGTGCTTATAGCATGGAATTAACTCTCTCAGATGGAGATGGTAACTATCAAATAATCACTACCTCCAAAGACACCGCCGATAACTTATCATCTGAATCAACACCTGTTGAGGTAATTCTGGATGCCATTAACGAGTTTCCTCTTATCCTTATCTCCCAACCCCTGGGAAGCGAACAAATAGGTTCAGATACTTATGAAATTCTCTGGCAGGCAGTTGACCCTGACCCGGATGACACCTTAGCTATAGATATTCAGTACACTAATACTCAAAATCAGATCCTGGTAGATAACTTTAACAGTGCGGATTACTTTAATAGCTTAGATGCTTGGTCAGAATCCTGGAACTACGAAGGAGCTATCATAGAAACCATATTTAATAATGATCCAACGCTTATCTATGGCGATACTGGTTTATCTCTACAATTAAACTATGATGTTACCTCTCAACTAAGTAGCCAGTGTGGCTTCTGGACAGGACTTTCTACCCAGCTGGATATGAGCGCTTATGGACAGGTAAGCTTTTTAGTCAAAGGTGCTATAGGACAAGAGATCTTTGAGGTTGGCTTAAAAGATTTTACTTCTGCTGAAACCAGGCTCCTAATTACTAATTATTTACCAGACGGAGTAACTGCTGAGTGGCAGATAGTAACTATCCCCTTAACTGATTTTAGCAACATAGAAACCAGTCTTTTAGAGAGCCTCTCTATTGGCTTTACTAATTCCATTGGCTCAGGAGCGGGCACTATCTATGTGGATGAAATAAGATTTATGAGGTGGCAGGATATAGCCTTGAGAGAAACCAATGATTGCGCCTATACCTGGGATACATCTACCCTGCCAAGGTCAGACAGATATCTTATCAAATTAACCGCTATCGACTTGGAAGGCTTACAGTACGAAGATAAGTGTGGTGATTACTTTTCTTTAGCTGTTAACTTGGCAAACAACAAACCTGCTTCGGCCTCAAGCGAAGAAAATCAAGACTTTCCACCTTCAAATGCTGCAGATGGTAACCCATATACCAGATGGTCATCTCAGTTCTCAGACCCGCAATGGTATCAAATAGATTTGGAAGAAGAAAAGCTAATTAATAAGGTTATTCTTAACTGGGAAATTGCTTACGGCAAATCCTATGAATTACAGATTTCAGAGGATGCTTCCAGTTGGACAACTATTTATTCTACAATCGGTAGCAACGGTGGTATAGATGAAATCGAGTTTGATACTGTCAGTACCAGATATATACGTTTTTACGGCACTGAGCGCGCTATCGCCTGGGAGGGGTATTCATTGTGGGAATTTGAGGTGTATTATGATGCTCATTACGCGAATGTAACTGCCTCATCAGTTGAAGGAGCAGGCCTGGAAGCTGAAAAAGCTTTCGACGGCAATTTAGATACCAGATGGGCATCCGATTGGAGCGATAATGAATGGATATATATTGATTTTGGCACATCGAAAAGTTTAAATACTGTTATATTAAAATGGGAAACTGCTTATGGCAAGTCATATCAACTTCAAACATCGGATAACACAACCCATTGGCAGGATATTTATTCTACTACCACTGGTGACGGCGGTATAGATGAAATTAGCGTTCCGGCAGTTAATACCCGATACTTAAGAATGTATGGAACCGAGTGCGGTACCGGATGGGGATATTCACTCTGGGAGATTGAAACAGGTTATGAGTAAAATTTATTTGAACTTGACCATAAAGAATTGGGGGACACAATGAGATACCCCGATTTCCCATCCCCGCAATGAGGATTTTCATTTATGGCGGAGAGGGAGGGATAGCGTTGGCCATTAGATTTGATATAGTAAATTAGGGTTGACCAACTTATTCTCCACAACCCAGAGAAGAAGTTCAAGCCGAAATGAACCCTCGTATCGATGTCCCATCATTTTGGTTGATTCTTCAAATGCCTTAGCCAATTCTTCAGGTATCGGATTGATCATCAAGGTTTCAAACACTCCACTCTACATAAAAAATAAGGCACCCACTTAGGGGTTCCTTATTTTTATGGCGGAGAGGGAGGGATTTGAACCCCCGATCCCCAGAGGGGATAACGGTTTTCGAGACCGCCGCATTCAGCCGCTCTGCCACCTCTCCTACGCGAAACTGTAACTTATGGAACGTAGTGAACATAAGTTAGCAAGTTGAGCGTATCCCCTGCGCTTTGTTTTACGAAGTAAAACAGCAGGGGATAATAATCTTTTTTTCAGGTTTTATTTCTTCGCACCTCTTATCTTTTTAAAAAAGTCCTCCAGCAATGCCGAGCACTCTTTGCTGTTCGCGAATTCTATTTCAAGAGAAGCTTCTATCTCAGGAAATTTTCCTGTTTCAAGAAGTTTTATGAGACCCCCGCATCCTTTCTCGGGGCAGCCATATACAACCTTTTTAATTCTTGAGAGAAAAATTGCGCCTGCGCACATTGTACACGGTTCCTTTGTGACGAATATCGTACAGTTTCCAAGCCGCCAGTCGCCAATGTGATTGGAAGCCTGGGTTATAGCTATCATTTCAGCGTGCGCTGTGGCGTCATTTAACATTTGTGATTGATTATAAGCGCGCGCGATAATACGCCCGCTTTTGTCAACGATGACAGCCCCGACAGGCACTTCTCCTTTATCAAAAGCTTTTCCGGCTTCTTTCAATGCTTCCGCTAAATAATTTAATTTCAATTGTTCCATAAGAAGTTAAATTATACAGTACCGGGCCTTTTTCGTAAATATTATCCCTGCTTTTGCTTTTTGCAATCCTTTGAATTTCTCAGGGCATTAGAAACGCATAGCTGTTTTAACATGTCTAATAACAAGTGATTGCATGATAACAGCCGACGTCCCCAAAATACAAACAATTTTTGGGATTACCCGAACCTTTTCAACAAAATCCCGTCAGGATTTTCTTGGGTTCGCCCTTTCCCTAATAGATTTACAAATGTAAATCTAAGCATTGGGACAAGCGGGCAGATTTTGCTAATGCAAAATCTGGGATTATACGAAAAAACTAAATAATTAATTGTTATACTCAGCCTTGTTTAGTAGTTTATTTTAGTTGTAATTTATAAAATTTTCAATTCATGATTGCTTTTAAGGTGCTCTTGATTTAATATCAGATTTGTGCTAACGTTACTCGCTTTATAATCCTTTTTTGGTTAATTGTATTGGTAAATTTGATGCGCCCGTAGCTCAATTGGATAGAGTGTCTGGCTACGGACCAGAAGGTTGGAGGTTCAAATCCTCTCGGGCGTGCCACCTTAACACAAAGAATTGTTTTATTTTAAAAAGAATGGTGCTTAAAGTTGCTAAATTTGGTATAACAAAAATTGACCGTGCTAGATGGGGAGGTAGCGGTGCCCTGTAACCTGCAATCCGCTCTAGCAGGATTTAATTCCTTTGTTGAGAGAGTACCTGGATTTTCTGAAACGGTTTTCTTTAGCTGTGAAGGCTGGGTCCCATGGAAAGCATGTTTGTGAACCCCGTCAGATTTGGAAGAAAGCAGCGGTAAACAAAAATTTGCTTATGCTATGGGAGTGCCTGGCTGGAGCGATGGATCTGGTGGATGAATTTTTGGGGAGCCTCAAGGCAGGGTGCACGGTCTAATCTAATTAAGAATTAAAGGTATTGAAATGAGTTATTTGGTTTTAGCGAGAAAGTGGAGGCCTCAGAAATTTGATGAGCTTATAGGGCAGGAACATATTGCAAAAACCCTTAAAAACAGCATAAAGGCAGGCCGTGTAGCTCATGCATATCTTTTCGCGGGATCCCGCGGCATAGGAAAGACAAGTACCGCCAGAATATTTGCCAAAGTTCTTAACTGCCAGAAGCCTCATAATCAGGAACCGTGCGGCAAATGCCAGAGCTGTGTTGAGGTCTCTTCCGGCAGCAGCATTGATATTATAGAGATTGATGGGGCCTCAAACAATAAAGTAGATGATATAAGAGATATCCGTGAAACAGTTCAGTATATGCCCGCGAAGGGGAAATTTAAAATATACATTATTGATGAAGTTCACATGGTAACAACACAGGGGTTTAATGCTCTTCTAAAGACACTTGAGGAACCTCCTGGGCATGTTAAGTTTTTCTTCGCGACCACCGCGCCGTTAAAAGTTCCAATTACGATACGCTCCAGATGTCAGAGGCTTGATTTCAGGAAAATCCCGGTTCATTTGATTGTTGAAAAACTGGAAGAGATTGTTAAGAAAGAGAAGATCAAAGCAGAGAACCCCGCCCTGATCCTTATAGCGAAATTCGCGGACGGCAGTATGAGAGATGCCCAGTCCATGCTTGACCAGATGATTTCATTCGCGGGCGAGAACATAAGAGAAAAAGATGTTGTTTCAATGCTGGGGATAGTTGATAAAGAAATGATTCAGGATATAGTGAAATCTGTTATCGAGGGAGATGCTGTTTCCGTATTAAAAGTGGTAGAAAAGGTGTTCGATATGGGCAAGGACCCCGGGACGTTTATAAGCGGTCTTATAGAATATTTCAGGATCCTTTTGCTTTTTAGTGTGCTCGGGAAAAACATGCCCGCGTTAGAATTATCCCCGGAAGATGAAAAAAAGGCTTGCGGGTTTGCTTCCCGCTTGAAGACTTCTGTTTTAAAGGATATTATCTCTTCACTTGTTGATGTGGAGGCCAGAATAGGCAGCGCGCTTTCGGTTAGAACTTTTTTAGAGATAGCGGTTCTTGAACTTATTAAGTTAAAAGACCGGGTCTCAATTGATAATGTAATAAACAGGCTTGAAAAATTGAAGGAAAAGATTGAAGCTTCTCCCAAAAGAGAGGATAACAATTCAGGGGAAAGGCCGGTAGTCAGGCAGAGCCTGGTATCAGAGCCGGTTACCCGTTATGCGAAAAAAGATGGTTCTTCTTCCGCGGAGGTTGAGCTTGACGGTGTAAAAAAGATATGGCATGAAGCCATGGCCGGAATAAGCAGAATGAAGCCTATTTTAAAAGCGTATCTTGTCGAGAGCCGTCCGGTAAGTTTTAGCGACGATATTTTGGTGATAGGTTTTGATGAAAATTTTCAGAATATGCATATCGACGCCCTTAAAACTCCTGAAAATGTAAAAATTATTGAACGCCAGTTCAGCATGAGGCTTGGATGTTCCGTAAAGGTATCTTTTGGTTTTTGCGGCGGGCAAAAAAATGTTAAAATTGAAAAGACAGAAGAAGAGGCAGGCATTTTTCCAGATGATGTAAAGAAAAATCCTCATGTTAACCAGGTTCTTGATCTTTTTAACGCGAAAATAACAGATGTTAATTTAGGAGGGAGGGGTTAAATGGCTTCAATGGTAAAACTTATGAAGCAGGCTAAAAAACTGCAGGAAGATATGCTTGTGGCTCAAGAGAAGCTTGCTGGAATGGTGGTAGAAGGGACTGCCGGAGGCGGCGCGGTTACAGCGATATGTGACGGCGAACTTAAAATCCAAAACATTAAAATCGATCCCGAGGTATTAAAAGAAAGTGATTCCGAAATGCTTCAGGATATGGTTCTTGCGGCAATCAGGGACGCGCAGGAGAAAGCGAAAAAAGCGTCTGCTGAAGTGATGGGAAAAGTTTCCGGAGGAATGAGTATTCCGGGACTTATGTAATAAAACAGTGAATGGTGAATCGTGAATAGTAAAAACACAAAAAACTAATCACGAGTGAAAGAACACATTTTTTAACCATTCACTATTCACTAACTACTATTCACGGTATTTACTATGTTTGGCTATCCCAAACCGATAAAAAATGTCATATCTGAATTTAAAAAGCTTCCGGGTATCGGCAGAAGAAGCGCCGAACGGATAGCCCTTGAGCTTCTTAAAAGGGATAGTAATGACGCGTTGGAGCTTTCAATCGCGGTAAAAAATATCGTATCTTCCGTAAAAGAATGTAAAATGTGCCACTCCTTTTCAGAAGGGGATTTCTGTGATATCTGCTCCTCTCCCGCCCGGGATACAAAAATTTTATGTATTGTTGAGGAATCCAAAGAAGTTTATTCTATAGAGGATACGGCGGATTATAAAGGCGTTTACCATGTGCTTAAGGGCAAAATATCTCCTCTGGATGGCATTGGGCCGGAACAGCTTACTATAAAAGAGCTTCTTGAAAGAATAAAAGAAAAGAAGTTTGAAGAAGTGATAATTGCCACGAATTCTGATGTGGATGGTGAAGCTACTTCGATATATCTTGCGGAAGAGATAAAACCTTACGGGGTAAAGGTGAGCAGGATTGCTTTTGGCCTTCCTGTTGGAGGTTCTCTTGATTATGTCGATAGGGATACTATTTCAAAAGCGCTGGAATGCAGGAAAGAAATGTAAATTTATATAGCTCTTGACTTGATATTTTAATCGTGGTAGCGTTACGGAATATTTTTACTGGTAATGATTGTAGCTATGCATAAAAGTAAGGTTTAAGGAGAGTTTTCATGGATAATTTAACGGAAATCAGATGGCATGGAAGAGGCGGCCAGGGGGCTAAAACAGCGGCCTTACTTTTCGGAGAAGCCGCAATGAGCCTTGGCCAGTATATTCAGGCTTTTCCTGAATATGGGCCCGAGAGAATGGGTGCTCCCGTGCAGTCTTTTAACAGGATAAGCCCTGAATCAATAACTCTTCACTGCGGGGTTACAAGCCCGGATATAGTTGTTGTTCTTGACCCTACTCTGATTGCGACTGTAGATGTTTTTCAGGGGCTGAACAATGGGGACAGTATAATTATTAACACTGAAAAAACCTCTGCTGAAATCTCAAACGAATTGAATATTTCAGATAAGGGTATTAATGTTTATACTGTTGACGCGTCTGGTATATCAAAGGAGGAAATCGGCAGGGACATTCCAAATACTCCGATGCTCGGGGCTCTTGTAAAAATTTACGGTAAGCTTGATGTTGAACACGTCCTTGTGGATATGAAGAACAAACTTGAAAAGAAATTCAGGCATAAACCTGAAGTTATAGAAGGCAACCTTCAAGCTATTAAAAGAGCTTATGGGGAGGTAAAAAGCTGATGGAAAAGAAAAAGATGGGATGGAAAGAACTTCCGGATGCTGATTCAATGCCAGCGGGTACCTCCAGTGAATTTAAAACAGGTGATTGGAGAAGCCGGAGGCCTGTTTTCCATAAAGAGAATTGTATTCACTGTCTGACATGCTGGGTTATGTGTCCGGATGCTTCTATTATAGTTAAAGACGAAAAAGTTGTGGGCTACGATTATGACCACTGTAAAGGATGTGGTATTTGCTCGAGCGAATGCCCTATCAATAAAAAGGTTAAATTTGAAAAAGATAAATGTGCTATAACCATGGCGGATGAAAAAGAATTCGAGAAATAAAAGGATGATTTAAGGAGTTTAAAATGGTTGATAAAAATTTAACGGTTGCCAAAACAGGAAATGAAGCCATGGCAGAGGCCATGCGTCAGATAGATCCTGATGTGGTGGCCGCGTACCCCATAACCCCGGCAACTGAAATAGCCCAGATTTTTGCAGGTTTTGTCGCTGATGGACTTGTTCACACCGATTTTGTCAGGGTTGAAAGCGAGCATTCGGCGATGAGTGCTACGGTGGGCGCTTCTGCCGCGGGCGGCCGATGCATGACCGCGACATCGAGCCAGGGATTGATGCTTATGTCGGAAATTCTGCCGATAGCAAGCGCTTTAAGGCTTCCTATTGTGATGCCTGAGGTCAACAGGACAATCGCGGGGCCTATAAACATTCATTGTGACCATTCTGATACCATGTTTGTAAGGGATTCGGGCTGGATGCAGATTTACTGTGAAGATGGCCAGGAAGCTTATGACAGCATTATTATGGGAATCAAAATCGCTGAGAAGGCAAAGCTCCCGATGATGGTTTCAACAGATGGATTTATTATTTCTCATTGCATGGCGAGAATGGATCTTATCCCGGATGAAGATGTTAAAAAATACATTGGCCAGTATAAACCCGAGACATGGCTTTTAAATCCCGACAAGAAGATAACGATAGGTGGCCTCGATTTGCAGGACTACTATTTTGAACATAAGATGGTGGCTATTGACGCAATGTATAAAGCAAAAGACATTATCAAAGAATGCTGTGAAGAATTTGAAGGGAAGTTCGGAAGGAAGTATGGTTTCTTTGAATCTTATAAGATGGATGATGCCGAAGCCGCTATTCTGGCAATGGGTTCTGTCTGCGGAACAGCTAAAGTTGCTGTTGACAATCTGAGAAAAGATGGTAAAAAAGTCGGGCTTGTAAGGATGAGAGTTTTCCGGCCTTTCCCTGCAGAAGAATTGGCCGAAGTCCTGTCAAATCTTAAAACACTCGCGATTATGGACAGGTCGGATGCCATGAGCGCTGGGGAAGCGCCTCTTGCCGTTGAAACAAAAGCTGCTCTTTATGGCCGGGAGAAAGGGCCGAAAACACACAATTATGTTTTTGGTCTTGGCGGAAGAGATATAAAGGTAGAAGAAATTGAAGACGTATATAAAGAGATGCTGGATTTTGCCCGGCCTGGGAAGAATTTTGATAAAAAAGTTACCTATTTAGGTGTAAGAGAGTAGGAGATAAATATGGCAACATTAAAAGAGCTTGCAAGAAAACCAGAATATTTTACTAACGGCCATCGCGGATGTGCCGGTTGCGGTGCTGCTATTGTCGCGCGCCAGGTTCTGATGGCGACTGACGGAAATGTCGTGGTAGCAAATGCTACAGGGTGTCTTGAAGTTTTTTCAACGATATTTCCTTTTACGGCATGGAATGTACCTTTTATACATAATGCTTTTGAAAATGTCGCGGCGACAATAAGTGGAGTAGAAGCCTGTTATCGGTCTTTAAAGGCGCAGAAAAGATATGATAAGGAGCTTAAGTTTATTGCTTTTGGTGGAGACGGCGGGACTTATGATATAGGGCTCCAGTCGCTTTCCGGAGCAATGGAGCGCGGCCATGATATGCTTTACGTTTGTTACGATAACGGCGCTTATATGAATACAGGTATTCAGAGGTCGAGCGCTACGCCAAAGGGAGCGAGTACTACAACTGCGCCTGCCGGAAAAGTAGAGCAGGGGAAAGTTCAAAAAAGAAAAGACCTTACGGCAATTCTTATCGCGCATCATATCCCTTACGCGGCACAGACAGTGGTGGGAGATTGGTTGGATCTGACAAGAAAAGTGGAGAAAGCCCTGTCAATAAAAGGGCCTACATTCATAAATGTTTTTCAGCCGTGCAGGCTTGGGTGGGGTTATGAACCCAGCAGGACGATTGAAATCGGGCGTCTGGCAAAAGAGACTTGTTTCTGGCCTGTTTATGAAATTGAAGAAGGGGTTTATAAACTTAACTACAATCCTAAGGACAGGAAAAAACCCATAACCGAGTTTTTAAAGCCTCAAAGCCGTTTTAAACACTTATTTAAAAAAGAAAACAAGCCTTTGCTTGAAGATATCCAAAAAGATGTTGACCAGGAGTGGCAGAGAATATTAAAAATTTGTGAATGTAGTTAGTTAATAGGCGAAGGAGTAAAAGAATGCGTTTTTCTATAGAGATAATAGAGAAAGATGATGGTGGTTTTGAAGCAAAATGCTCCGAGTTAGGAATTTCAACTCGAGGAGTAGATTTGGAAGACGTTTTTGATAAGATGAAGCACTTGGTATCTTTCTTCGTTTCCAATACAGTTGGGTCCGAAGGTGAATTTGCTGAACCAGGCTATGCTATGGAAGAAATATCCGAATCGCTCAAAGGGAAAACATTACACATCCCCTTAAATAATCGTATCCACTAAGTCAGCTTTATTCAACTATTTCTACGGTTTCTTCCGAAATGGTCGTTGTTGAATAAGTTCCGGTATTGTAAATATATCCCCTGTTTGGATTGATAATAATTCTTCTCGAAGGATACACAATTACCCTGTTTATTTCACCCGGTCTGGTGATTATTGTGGTAGGTTGATAGTAAGGGTTGGTTATAGTGACTTCTTCATAAGACGGGCTTCCGGAAGAGTAAGTTCTCCTGATAACTCTTTCTGCTCCGTAAGACAGGGAAACAGCTGAGAAAACTATAACGAAGATTAATATGAGCTTAAGAAGTTTCATTTTTTACCTCCATGGATAATTATCCTTTAATACATTATGTTAATCATAACTTCGAATTTATTGAAAATAAAGAGAATTCCCGTGATTATAATCAAGATCCCGGAAACTAATTGAATCTTGTTTAAATGCTTGCGGATTATAGAGCTGAAATTTACAAACATATTAAATACTATCGCGATTATGATAAAAGGGATTCCTATTCCAAGCGAAAAGACAAACATTAATCCCATAGCATGATAAATATTGGTTGCCTGGCTGGAGAAGGCAATAACGGCGGCGGCAAGGGGCCCTATGCAGGGTGTCCAGCCGGCAGCAAAAACAAGGCCGAAGAGAAAAGGCGCGAACACACCTAAAGGCCTTTTTTTAAGATGTATTTTTTTTTCAAAATTTAGAAAAGGGATTTTTATTATATTGCACAGGTGAAGCCCGAAAGTGACAAGTAATATTCCCCCGATGAGTTCTATGGCCCTTTTTGCTCCTTCGAAAGCTTTTGCTATTACCGAAGCTGATGCTCCCATGCTTATAAATACAGCTGAAAAACCCAGAACAAACAGTATTGAACTGAAAAAGGTATGTAATAAAACTTTTCTTCGGGCTTTTGAATCGGATAATTCATCTAATGATATCCCGGTGATAAAAGAAATGTACAGTGGTATCAGAGGAAAGACACAGGGGGACATAAAAGAAAGAAATCCATATATAAAAGCGAGCAAATAAGAAATATTTGTTGTTTCCGGAGTCACTTTTTAAAAAGGCCTTTTGCTGCTTATGAGGTTTATGAATTCCATTCGCGTTTTGCTGTTTTTACGGAAAGCTCCAAGCATCGCGCTGGTTGTGCAGTAGGCATTTTTCTTTTCCACCCCTCTCATTGCCATACAAAGATGGAACGCTTCGATGACAACTGCTACCCCGAGAGGTTTTACAACTTTTTGAAAAGTATGCGCTATTTGAGTTGTGAGCCTTTCCTGAATTTGAAGCCTTCTGCTGTAGATTTCAACGAGACGGGGGATTTTTGAAAGGCCTACAACTTTATTATTGGGGATGTAGGCTACATGACATTTTCCGTAAAAAGGCATAAGATGGTGTTCACAAAGGCTGAAGAGTTCAATATCTTTCAGAATGACCATTTCATCATATTTTTCTTCAAAAACAGAATTCTGCAGTAGTTTAACAGGGTCTTCCTTATATCCTTTTGTGAGGAATTTAAATGATTGCTCTACCCTTTGGGGAGTTTTAATCAGACCTTCCCTGTTTGGGTTTTCCCCGAGTGCTTTTAAAAGCTCTGTAATCAACTTTTCCATAGAATCCTTTAAAAATAGGTGAAAATTTTCCTAAATTGTATTACTTTTATTGGTAAGCAGTATTATACATAAATTCCTTTATCTTTTAAATTAAATTATGAGCAAGGTTGATAAAAGTAAATTGTTAGAGGTTCTGGAAAATATCGGGACCCTCATGGAGCTTAAAAAGGAAAACCCTTTTAAAATCAGGGCGTATCTTAACGCGGTCAGGTCTCTTGAACAGTTCCAGGGCTCTCTGGATGACGCGGTAAAAAACAAAAAGCTGTTGTCCATAAAAGATATTGGGAAAA
>CBDURG010000012.1:0-24668 GCA_965369805.1 uncultured bacterium | reverse complement strand
CCCTCGTCCCACGCAGATTGGCGAGATCCCCCTCAGAGACCCGTGGCCCCCTTTCCTTAATGGGTGTCATATTGCAGCCTTATACCCAATATACGCCCGGAAAGTCCTCGTCCTGGTAGACAACAAAAAACTCTTTATTTTGCTTTGACTCATAACGCCTATGGCTTACTAGCTCATCTTCAAAACGACTGCTGAAGTTTGTTAATTCATCTAAATAATCTTTAGTTAACTTAAGAATCTGTCGAGTTTTACGACTATCTGCTTCAAAATCAATTTGCTTTTGAAGTTTGTCTTCTACTTTGTGTTTTTTATAAAAATCTAACTTAAATATCGCATCTTTCTTTTTTGCGTCATATTCTTTCTTTTTTTCTTCCACATTTTCAAGTTTTTTTAATTGTGTAATTGTATCGGTAACTTTCTGTCTCTGAACCTCGACACGAGCTCTGATACCGCTTAAATTGTCGCCTACAAGCTTTTCTACAAGGTCCTTCTCAAACCCTTCTCCAGAACTTGACAAATCCTTTTGCCCGAAATATATAGGTTTTGAGAGAATTGTTTCTCGAATCGATACGCCAGGCTGCAGAACTCCGTTAACATAAATATCTGGTTGCTCATTAAGAATTCGGCGGATTTCATATTCCTGCCCGCGTCTATCTATAGCTTTCAACACAATCTTTCCGCCACTGCTCAATGTGTGTTGAACTAATTTATTTTTATAGACATCATCCACAACTTTATCCCCAAAAGGAATATCTAAAGCATATCTTACTGCTTCTAAAATTGATGATTTTCCGCTTCCACGAATACCAATTAAAGAGTTTAACTCCGGTGAAAAATCAATTTCTTGCCCTTTAAGCACACCGCCTTCAAAAGATACACTCTTAATAAAAGAATGTGTATATTTTACGGATTCAGCCGCTATTCTATTCTTGAAATCTACTAAGGCGTATTTAACCGCTGAAAATATATAATCCCCTAGTTTAATATAATTCTTTTTTCCATTCCCAACTTCATCGATAGATTTACAATCAGACCCCTCTATCTCTGCAGGATACCAATCACCTAACCAGTTTTTCACTTTTACCCTACAGACTCGGTCGGGGACATCATGCGTCAAAACTTTTTGAAAACCAAGTGTCCTGTTTTTAAACTGCTCATCTTTCGCTAATTCCTGGATACGACCTCCTGAAAGCCCCCCCCACAAACCATTATCGGCTTCAACATGAGCAAAAAGCAAAAAATAATCTTTACCAAAATTATCTAGTGTTTTAATAGTTTGAAGTAAATTATGATTTGATCTACCATTCTCATTTTCGTAATTAGATTGACCTGTAAATGTCACACATAGAAAATCATTAATATAATTTTTGTTTTCAACATTACTAATCCAATCATCATTAAAAATAACTAAAACATGTACACCACCCTTACCATCTTTCACGGAAAGCTCAACACCAGGTAACAAAAAGATCTCTTCTTTTAATGCATTTTTTCTTAATGCTTTAAACTCATCTAAATCAAACTTGTTATGATTAGTAATGGCCCCGATTCGAATCTCTGCCTTTTTTAAGGCTTCAATATATGCATCAATAAATTTATTTTTGCCATCATCGTAGGAGAATTCTTTATCAGCTCTGGTATGTAGATGAAAATCTGCTCGCAACCATGTTGAACCATATTTAAACATATTAAAATCACTCATACTTATCCTCCATTAATACATTTTCGCTTTACACTCTTATAAATCAGATTCACTTTGTGCTCAACTCTTCCTGTTTAAATAATTTAACAATATCACCCCAACTCTTAGGTTTATATTTATCCCATTCTTCCTGCTTAACATAAAGCATTTTATATGTAATTTTTTTCTGGCGATTATTTGCGTCATCGCACCACTGAGCAAGCCGTTTGATCTTCAAAGGATCATCTAAATCTTCTCGGCCCTTTGTTTCTACGATATAGACTGTCTTGTTATCCGTTTTGACAAAAAAGTCCGGGTAATAATTCGCAATCGTTCCATCAGCGTTCTTATAGTCAATCTTAAAATGCACTTCGTAATAATTCTTTGCAAAAGAAATAACTTCATCATCGCCTAACTTCTCTAAAAAATCAGCGAATTCAAGCTCAAACTGACTATCGCCAACAATCCTATTAAAGACGCTCTTTTTGGGAACCAAATACGCACGGTCATTTACAACAAATGGGCGACTGCTGCTGATTTTTACATAATTCCTAATTTGAGCATCGCCGACATCTTTCACAGTCAACGCATTAATTTCTTTTTTAAACGTCTGAATAATAGTTTTCGTGACTTCAATCTCTGAGAGATTTCTCAAAATATTTTTATCATCAAGCGAAACCTCTGACTCAAATAAATATGACTGAATAAATTGTTTAATTTTACCAAACAAAACATCATAACAACCAAAAAGCCTGAGCTCACGCATTATGCTCTGAGCAAAGAATCCGACGACGCTCTGATAATTAGGTTCAATATTGCTTTCTAAAGTTGTAGTGTGATGAATCTTTTCTTCAACTACATGTTTAAAAACAATTTCTCGCTGTTCCTGATCATTAAACTGCTTTACTTTTAATTTAGCATGCTGAAACTCGGAGACATTTAAATCGGATAAATTTTTATATTCCCTTTGAATCCTTGGAGTTAAAATCGGAAGCTCTATATCTAATTTTTGTATATCTTTCTTTGGATTATCGTGGTCAATTTCAATAACCGTTGGAGTAATTGCTTTTGTTGCATTGTCCATCTTTCGTTTCTCTAAATCAACACCTTCAGCTTTAATCGATTCAACAAAATCCATAAATGCCGGGGTGCCTACAACGCTAACGTATTCCTTAACATCTTCACGACCGAAAAACATTCTTCTTAACCCTCGGCCAAGAGTCTGTTCAGGCAATATATTTGATGTCGCTGAATACGCTCTAAGCCCAACAATAGTCGTTACATTCTTAACATCCCATCCTTCCTTTAACATTAAAACTGAAACAATCACCTTATAAGGGCTTTTCAGCCCATCAATGTCATTGGCTTGTTTACGGAGCCAATCCAGTTCCTTTTTAGCTTTGCCGGTAACCTTTTCAGAGATATCACCGCTTTTGTTAGTGTGAATTGTCAAAACTTTACCGTTTAAGTCAGGATAATTCTTTTCTAAATATGCCTGCACCTCATCACAGTTTTTTGTATCATCCGTCATTATAAACAAAATGGCTTTTTTGCCGGTAGGCGCAAGCTCTTTAGATGTCTTTCGCCATTCTTCAATACCAAGATTGATGTAATCTTCATATTTTTCTGTAAATATCGCACTTTGTTTCTCCCGCAATTTTCCCCGACTTGCCTGATCCGGCAATACAGGCGTTTTAACAATACTTTGATGAATTGCTTCAACAAGCGGGTAATCTGAAATTGTCTGCACGAAAATCCCACCATTGTTATGCTTCGGTGTCGCTGTACAGTCGATCTGTAAAGAAATCTGCTTATCTTTCTGCTTTAATTTATTGTTTATGTCCTGAATGGACTTAAACCATGCCATTTTAGGGTCGTGCATATGATGGGCTTCATCGTTGAAAACAACTATCTCGTCAATATCTCTTACAACATTGCTTAGTTCAATTAAAGACTCGTTTGTTTTGGAAACAGGCTTTTTCCCTAAGAAATAATCTGTCAAGTCCGCATCACTAAAAGACGACTCGCTAACATCACCTTCATAAACCCGGTGAATATTGGTAAGAAAAATATTCCCGGTAGGGGAAATTGCTGTCAAATCATCCTGCAAATGCAATGTTATCTGGAAATCATCCTGCCAGTTTCTGCCTTCATAGCCGTTATTCGGCAAAACCGGGTCCTGATAGAATATCTTTAAGCCATCGAAGTCGGTCTTGATACGTTCAAGAACGATAATGTTCGGAGTGATTAAAAGAAAATTGCGGGAAAGCTCTGATTCCGGCTCATACAGCTTATGAAAATACGACCACGCAAGAAGTAAACTCATTACCTTAGTCTTACCACTTCCGGTCGCCATCTTAATAACCAACCGGAGCCAGTCCTCATCAAACATATTGGGGCTTACACGCCCGAGAGAATCAAAGGGAAGAAGATCATATTTATTTCTTACACCCGTAACGTCATAAAGCCAGATAATCGTTTCAACCGCTTCTCTCTGAGCGAAATAATATTGAAATAAAAAGGTATTGCCATCCGCCCCATAGGATAAATGCTCCTGCTTAAACCACCAGTTCAACAGAGCCTTTGATGTAGCACTCGCCCCCTCATAGCTTTTGTCCCTCCATTCCTTAATTCGTTTTCTTAATTCCGGGACGAAAGGCGGAAGCAGTTTTTCATAGCCTTGTTCACGTAAAGCCTCATCAGCCGGAAACCAGCGAATCTCCGGCTCTAATATCGCAAACTTATCTTTTGGAAAATCCTTGTGCAGGGCCATATTTAAAATTACCTTTCTATAAAATCATGCATAAAACTTTCTCAACCCATTGGCGCACAAGAACTTAAGTTTTATACATCTTCAACTCACATGCATAAAACATCAGTCGCTTTCTTTTATATCCGAAGATACTGCCAATTTATACTTAATACCTTTTTTAAAGCCTGAAGAAGGAACAATCTGAATTAATAACCCTTGCTCCACCCATCTCTTCAATATATAAGACATCTTATTTCTATCATTAATTTTTGTAATTTCCCGCGCCAACTCATTCGTAATATACTTATTCTCACAAAGATATGTATTAATTTTTTCCCATTCTGTTAGACGATGCTCATTAAAGAGAACAACTTTTACAGCATCCTGATAAAAAGGATATGACAAAAATATAGGCGGATACAAATTTTCCGCGTCCATTTCGCTGCACATAGCGCGTACACCTTCATTCTCATCAAGATTCGGGGGTGACGGGAATTCCCTTAAATGCTTAACCAAAAGATCATTTCTATACCCTTCTGCCCTAACCTTTCCAATATTCATCCTGGTAATATTGTACGGAAAAAGACCCGGACTCTCAATCTCAAGTCTATCCTCAAAAATCTTAACTGTAATATCTCTCTTAATATGATAATCTCGATGAATAACCGCATTTGTTACTGCTTCTTTAATTGCTCTTTCAGGAATTTTATAAATATTTTTAAACCCGGAAGGGACTTTAATCCCTGCTCTTAAAAGAGTTAAAACATAATCATGCGCATCACGAATTTGTCTAACAATAGGGCCTTGAATTGTTTTTGGAATTCCAATCAAATTAGGCACCTCATCAGTAGTTTCAATAGTACCTGTATATTGAAAAACACGAACAGCACATTTCGTTTCGGTTAAATCACTGGGATATTCCGCAAAAAGTAAAAGAGCCGCTAAAGTGGGAAGCAGCTTACCATCATCTTGTTTTCGGGCAAGACCAGTCTTTTCTAACACATCCTCAATTGAACTCCCATTAATATTTCTGGCTTGTTTCCATTCTTGAAAAACTTGTGTTTTTAACAAAGAAAAATCGACTTCTACCAATCCCCTGTCAGCTTTTTCAAATCCTTTGGCATAGGCAAACTTTACAATCTCATAAGCGTTTAATTGTCTGTTACTTTTTTCAGCTCGAACATACACACGATTATTAATTGAACAAAAGCTGTCAATAGCTTTAGGAACAGAAAGAAGGCCTATTCTTTTATTGGTTACATCTTCTATTACTCTGGGAGGCCATATTCCAGACAGGTGGGGGATAATTCTCTGAATTTCTCTGCCTAAAGCGTCAAATACATCGGTTTTTTCATCAATACCAAATATTCGTTCCATTCCTTTCAATTTTGTCTTTTCCGGGTCATCAATTCCTAAAATAATAACACCACCTTCTGCATTAGCCATAGCCACCACTGTTTCAACAGCCTTGGCGACAACCCTTTCTTCCGCCAAACGTTTGAATTCAAGATTTTGAGACTCCGAGGGAATCAATAAAATATCTTCAATTAGTTTTTTGTCTGAATTTTGATTTTTCATGTCTTTAGTAACCACCTTATAACGCTGAACTATTAAAATTATGAAATATTAACCTCTATCACTCTTGTTGTGTCATTTCCGAAAATATCAACTACTTTGACAGCAATCTTACGCCGACCTTTGCCTGCCTGCCGGACAGGCAGGGATACTTCCTTTTCAGCGGATATAAGCTCAAGTTTTCTATCTTTCCTGGTTCTGAAAGACTGCCACTCATTTTCAAAAATATAGGATCCTGTCCATTTTTCCTCATATTCATCTATTTCCATTTGCTGTGTTTCCATACTTCCATCTAACTGTTGCTCCTCATACTTGTCTTTTTTTACTCTCACTATTTCTTTTCTGCTTTCCATATCAAAATCAACCGACCAATAATCCACCCAGTCCGTCCATTTCTTTGTCAAAACTTCTTTCTTTACAACCGCTGTCTTTTTTTCTTTTGAAACCTTGATGACTTGTCCGTTTTCAATAACAATTTTGCTTGAACCCTCTCTAAGGGAACTCTCTGTTTCTTCAACGCTATCCTGATTATAAAAGACGCTGAAATCGCATAGCTCAACGCTGATAGTTTTATTCTTTCCACGCCCTTTTATGATTGGCTTTATTTCAATATAGGCAACATCATAAAATTTAACATGCCCTTTTTCAACTGCTCTGCGGTCAAATACTTCCCTGGGAATAACCTTAAACTGGACATCAACACCCTGACGGCTAAGCTCCGCAAAGTCAATGCCCATTTCATAATCAAAAGCGAGAACATCGAATTTTGTAATTCCTTTTTCCCGAGCCTCTTTAATCGCCTCATCAACAAAAACAGATGATACCGGCGTGCTGATAGGACCAACAGCAACAAGGCGGTCACGCTTCTTGCCGACAAAGGTATTGTAAGAATCCACTGCTTGAGCATTATAGGCAGACAAAATCAACTCAATAAACTGTTTCTCTTTATTCTCTAAAATCTTTTGTTTTTCCTGCTCCCGGATATCGGCATCCACGTTGATATATTGTTCACGTTCATATTTGCCGAGGTTAAGAATCTCAAACGCTCTGAAATCTTTTCCCGCCTTTTTCATTTCACGCTGAATCTGAATAAGACGCTTGCGGGAGGTGTGAATAGCAAACCGTCCGAGGTCTGATCCTATCCATTTACGTCCTAATTTTTCAGCAACAGCTAAAGTCGTGCCTGATCCGCAGAAAAAATCAGCAATAAGGTCTCCTTCGTTAGACGAGGCTTTAATAATCCTTTCAATCAAGGATTCTGGCTTCTGTGTTGGATATCCCACGGTTTCTTTACTTTGAGAGTGCATTATTAAAGACTTGTCACTCCAAATATCTCCAGCAAAAACCCCCTCTGTTTCAAAACGAACGACTCTAGGCATACCATTTGATGTAAATTTAATCATACCATTCTTTAAACCTTCATCAATCCTATTCTGAGTCCAAATCCAATGCTTTCCTTTTGGAGGTTCCAATAACCCAATTTCTTCACCAAAAAATCTTTCAGGTCCTTGTCCTGCTTGAGTAAAATTATCTAAAACATACCGTCGCCCTGTCTTTTCATCTACATGTGGAAACCTTGCTTTTGTAGTTTCGTCGTCACGTTCTTCATAAATTGCATTGAATGTATTTCTATCACTCTTTGAATAAAACAAAATATAATCGTGGATATTGCCGAATTGTAAACTTTGAGCTTTTCTCGATAATGTCTTTTGCCAACAAATTTCATTTTTATAAGAATTATCACCAAAAATTTCATTCAACACCGTTCTTAAATAACTATTTAATCGCCAATCACAATGCACATAAATGCTACCATCATTAGCTAAAAGTCCGTGCATGAGCTTTAATCGTTCATATATCATGGCGATAAAACTATCCGCGCCCTTACCCCAGGTATCCCGATAAGCAACTTCTTCAATAACCGACGGCTTTTTGGTAAAAGACTCGTCTCCAATCTCAACATTCATAGAGAAATCAGCTCCAACGTCAAATGGCGGATCAATATAAATGAGTTTAAGCCCGCCTTGCTTTTCAATCTCCCGACGCATAGGACCATTCTTGAGAGATGAAAGGATCAGTTTGTTATCTCCCCAGATCAGTTTATTTGTCCAGCCTCGTATCTGCCTGCCAGATGTATCAAAAAGATCAAACTGTTTTTCTTTTCCTGAAATCCGATCACTTCTCGGCTCATCAATATGCTCAATCGTCTGAAAGGGCAGGACAAGATTGCAGGCTTCCTGAGTCTTGCCGTTCCAGACAAGCTCAACCTCACGGTCATCGTCAAACAAAAGAAACCGGTATTTTCCGGGCAGAGGTTTCCCTTCTTGAATAAGTTTAATCGCATCTCGTCTTTCATTATCCGTCAATCGCATATTTTTTTTACCTTATGTTTTTTGCGCTAAGAAACTTCTCAATATGATACTGCTGAATTTTGTGTGGTTTAGTTTTGCCGCTGAACCAGCGATAAAGAGTTGTATAATTAACATCCAGAATCTTTGATAATTGTTGGAGTGTGATTTTGTTTTCCAAGCGGAATGATTCAAGGCGATCTATAAGGTCGTTTTTCATATATTGCATTTTATTGCATATATCTATAAAGTCAACAAATATTTTGATTTTAATCTTTCAGCCGGAGTAAGATATCAAGTTTCTAATGTATTTTTTTTAATCACAGGCAGAAAAAATCGGTTTCCAATTAGCATAGATCCTGAAACAAGCTCAGGATGACAAACTTTATTCCACAATGCGGCTTTTTCCGGAAAAACATTGTTTAACCGGCTGACATTATGGACAAGCTTTTTATACAATTCTTCTTCCGGTTCAAAAGAAGATACCTTCATAAAGGATAAATAGGGACAGCGCTATTAAATTTCTCGACGACAGAAAAAAGGGACAGCCCACCCGCTCGCTGCGCTTGCTTGGGTCTTTCCCCATTTTCTTTTTAGCGGGAGAAATCCTGTGGGGGTTCAAATCCCCCATCTCGCACCATGGGTAAAAGGTAAAAAAGTATCCAAAGCTGCAGTTTTAACCTTCTTCTTTCCCCAGAAAGAAACATGTGAAGAGCCGAAACATCTCACAACCGTAAAGGATAAATATCCGTCTTTATTCCACAATAAAGAAAATACCTTCATGGCTGTTTCAGCAAATGCCAGCGCTGTGTCATCTCTCTAACACCCTGCCCTTTTAACAACTTCCGCGGCAATCGTATCTATACTGCCGGCCAGGCGTATCTCATCTATTGTATTCATCATTCCATATTCCATTACAATTTTCCCATCGATAATAACCATTTGTATATTCTCAGGAGAACCTGAATAAGCTATAATGGAATAAGGGTTTTTATCCAGCGCCGGCAAGGTATTCATGCGGTTCTGGTCAAACAGCACTAAATCCGCTTTTTTCCCCACTTCTATACTTCCTATTTCTTTTTCCAATCCCAAAGCTTTTGCTCCGTTGATCGTTGCTATTTTAAAGATTGTTTCCGCATTCATTGCTTCCGGGCCATGACCCGGTTTCTGAAGGAAAGAAGCCAGTTTCATTTCCTGGAACATATTTAAATTATTATTGCACGCGGCCCCGTCAGAACCGAGAGAAACATTTATTCCTCTTTTTATATAGTCCCAGGCCGGAGCTATTCCTGAGCCCAATTTAAGATTCGCGGAGGGACAATGAAGAACTTTTATCCTTCTCTGCTCAAGAATATCAATTTCTTTTTCCGCAAGCCATATACAATGGGCAAGGCACAGATGAGGGCCCGCAAGGCCAAGATGATTAAAATACTCAACATTTCCCATTCCTGTCATTTCTCTGACTCTTGCTGTTTCTTCTTTGTTTTCACTCGAATGAGTATGGATAAGCAGCTTATGCTTTTTCGATAATTTCCCAACCCCTCTCAAAAGCTCTTCAGAACAGCTCAGTACAAACCTCGGGGCAAGGGCATAATTTATGCGGCCGTTTTCCGCGCCATTCCACTGCTTTATCAGCACTTCACTCTGTATAAGAGAAGATTCCGTATCTTCCTTAAGCCCGGCCGGAATACCTTCCCCTTTATCCATCATAGCTTTTCCGATAAAAGCCCTTATGCCTGATTCTCTGACAGCATGAAAGGCCGATTCGGCATAATGAACACTTTCCATATCTAATATAGTCGTTACACCGCTTTTCACTAATTCAGATATACCAAGCTGCGCTGAAAAATGGCTTGATTCACTATCATGCGCAGCTTCCAGTTTCCAAATTTTTTGTTTAAGCCATTTGAGAAGAGATAATTCGTCAGCCATGTTTCTGAAGAGGCTCTGGGTAAGATGAACGTGGGTTTGAATAAATCCGGGAAAAACAAACTTGCCGCCGGCATCTATTACCAGGGCTTTTTTTTTGAGAGGAACGCTCCCTATTGCAGTTATTCTATCATTTTCAATCAGCAGGTCAGCGGAAGTAAAAATGTTTGATTCAGCATCTCCTGTTATTATGTGTGCACCTTTTATTATTATAGTGCTCATTTACTCTACATTTTTTTGTTTTTCATTATCTTCAAAAGGAATCCTGAATATATACTTTTCACCGTCCCAGGCAATCTTCCAAACCATTGTCTTAAAATCAATTTTCCATTCACCGTTTACATCAAGAAGGATATATGGCGGCGCATCAACAGTACCGTCATTAAAAACAATTACAGCATATTGATAGTTACTGGTTTTATACCTTTCTATTCTGTATGTCTTTCCTATAAGGGGATTAACTTCCCTTTCTATCATCTCTTTCGGAGGCTTGACTTCATCCCAGAGACGCCTTGAACTATCGTCCAGACATTGGAGGTATTGTTCAACATTTCCTTCCAGGCCCGCTTTTTTATACAGCTCAAATGTTTTTTCGGGAGTAGAATAATCAGCGGCCAAGACCCAACCGGCCGTCAGAAATAACACTACGAATAAATAAATTTTAATTTGTTTCAATTTATACCATCTCCTTTTCTATTTTTGTTGATTCCCAAAGTTTCGCCCACTTACATAAAACATAAAAAGAACTGTTAACCGAAATCACAAACCCCGCGAAACCATCAAGAAAACCTTTTTTATAAATATAAGTTTCAAAAAATTTTATCAATGGATGAAAAATTATATTAACCAGCCTGAACTTCTTGCCCTTTTTAAGGAAGTTCATAAGCGATGTATCAGAATAATTTTGAATCGTGTTAATCTGCGCGGAAATATCCTTATATACATAATGTAAAATGTCCCCCTGTATCTTTTTTGTTTTTCCACGGGGAACCACCATCGCGTGAGGGTCTTCGCCCTTCCATTCCGCCCTTCTTTTATTAAACAGGCGCGGCTTATAATCCGGATACCAGCCGCAATGATAAATCCATCTGCCTAAATACCAGCATCTGAAATTGATCATATACGCGGCATAGGCATTTAAGTCCTCTTTTTGAAAAATCTTAAAAATACTTGATTTAAGCTCAGCATTCACACGCTCATCAGCGTCAATGTTAAATATCCAATCATTCGAAGTTTTAGAAGTCGCGAAATTCTTCTGCTCCACAAAGCCTGCCCACTTCTTACAATAAACTTTATCGGTATACTGTTTACAGATATCAAGCGTTTTATCTGTGCTTCCGGAATCAATAATTATTATTTCATCGGCCCAGGAAACAGATTCAAGGCAAAGTCTTATGTTTTCCTCCTCATTAAAAGTCAAAACAGTAACCGAAACAGGAAGTTTATTTGTTTTTGTTTTGTTAATTTGAATTTTGGCCATTAGTATTTATTTTGAATTTAGATATTCGTATTTCGGATTTATATTCTTAAATGTGGCTTCTGCCTCTGGTAATGTTTAAAAGAAAATCAAGCCAGCGGTCATATCCGCGTATTAAAACACGTTTTATTACAAAGGGATTTTCACCTTTCCTGTTAATGCCGTGCAACGTTGCAATCCCCATTTCATACCCTGCTAATTTTACCGCATTGATAACCTCATTATTATAATGTCCGTAAGGATAAGAAACAGCATTTATTTTAATATTTAACTTATCCTCCAGTATTTTCTTTGATTCGGTAAGTTCCCTTAAAAGAGAGTCTTTATCAATTTTAACCAAATCCGCGTGTGTAACAGTATGCGATGCTATTTCAAACCCGTCTTTAACCAGTGTTTTTATCTCATCCCAATCCATCATAGGTTTTGCGTCATCTTCCCCCGAGGCATCCCACAAACTCTTTGCGCCGACATACGCGGAGGCAATAAAAAAAACGGCAGAAAAACCATACTTTCTAAGAACAGGCCTGGCATTTTTAATGTTATTTCTGTACCCATCATCAAATGTTATGACAACAGGTTTATATTCGAAAATTTTCTTGCCCTCAACATACTGTTTAAGATCCCGCAATGTAATGCTCTTATAACCTTTACTGCTAAGATATTTAAGCTGCTTTTCAAAATCTTTGAGAGTCACTTTTAACTTTTCTTTTTTAGCGGCAGAATTATCTATACTGTGGTACATAAGAACAGGAACACCTTCACGGGCAATCCTCCACCAGTTAAACCTGAGGGAAAAGCCGACAAAAAAAATTAAGATTAAACCTGTAAAGATATATATCATTGTTCTTATCTCCTAAATCGAAAAAAAAGCAAATACCAAAAACTTAAAAATAACTTTTGACACTGATTTACACAGATTATTTATGATCAAAACAAAATAAGTTTTTTTATTTAAATATATTCTTTAGTGTTAATCATATTTTTTCAGCGTCAATTCCCTGCTGTTTTGCTTCGCAAAACAAATCGCTGAGGACTATAGTCTGCGTCCTATTTTTTCCTGCTTAATTTTCTTCTCTTGTCCTGTGTCTTTTTATTTTGCTCCTGGTTTTTCTGGTATCTTCGGCCTCATCTGAAAATTTCATTTTTATCTTCGCGTTTTTCACCTGGTATTTTTCACCAAGAACTTCTTTTGCCAATCTATCTGCTCTATAAAATTCTTTATCGAATAGATATTTGTTTCCAACAATCATCGCATCTACAGCAAAATCAAACTGTTCAGCTACCTTTTTATACCTGTCATGGCACCCGAGCAAAAAACCTTTCAATTTAACGGATTTATGGACCATCATTCTTTTGATTTTCTTATTATCACAGGATACATAGTAGAGCTGTTTTAAAGTAAGGCACCCATCTTCCTCAAAACCCAGTTCCCGCGGATCCGTATAGATGATTTCAATTAATTGAGTCAAGCTGTCTTTTTCACTGAATTTCATTTCAAATATCGAGTGCTCCACTTTATCCCTGTAAAATTCAATAAATGCTTCTATCATTTCCTCAGGTAAACCATATATCATGCCAAGAGAATTATTATAAGCGCCAACCAGGCTGCCCCCGTTTGTAATAATGGACACATAGTTAAGAAATGCCTTTCTCCCCTTCTTTGTCGAATTAATATAATTAAACAGTTCCCCCGCCGCCGCATCATTGATTTTTAAAGCAGGATCTTTCTCAACAAGAATTGCAAGGAAATCAATGTCCCCACTATCATATATTTTGAGAAAATCTCTTCTGCTCCCATGCTTTTCACTAAAAACAAGATCTCTCGCCGCTCCCACATATACCCAGCAGGGAAGAGGATTTACGCCTAAGCGAAAAACTGAATCTTTAAGATTTGATGCTATCATAAAATACACCGTAGAACACAACTTTGCTAAAGCCATAGAATTGCCATACGGGGTATTGTCCGAAAAGAATGCCAGCCTATACCCTTTATATGCCATCTCGAATTCTGACTGGTCTTCTGAATAAGAATACCTTACCCTCACCGGTTTCTCCAAAAAAGGGTTCAGCTTGTAACGTTTATCCAGTTCCGCAAAGATTTTACCCAGCCGCGATACCACTTCATTTGCATTTAAAGTGTCATCCGCAAAAACCTCAAATCTCCTGGATGCGTCTAAAACGCGAACCGCCCTGCCTACCGGACAGGCAGGTTCACAGGGGACAACTGCCAGGAAAAACAAAACCGCCGCCATAAAATGAACAAATATTTTCATTTTCCTGAATCCATGATAAATGTTACAGGGCCATCATTGGCAATATTCACAACCATATACGCCTGAAAAATACCGGTCTTCACCACAATCCCATATTTTTTGACACACTCAATAAAATGATTAAAAAGTTTTTTCGCGCCTTCGGGATCCATTGCATTATCAAATCCGGGACGGCGTCCCTTTTTACAATCAGAACACAGGGTAAACTGAGAAACCACCAGGATCTCTCCCTGCACATCTGAAATTGAAAGATTCATTTTCGCGTTAGAATCTTCAAAAATCCTCAATCCCGAAACCTTGCGGGCAAGAATTTCCCCATCTTCAACGGAATCATTTTTCTCAACACCAACAAGGAAAACTATTCCTTTACCAATTGACGCAACTATCTTTTCTCCAACAAGGACTGAAGCTTCCTTAACTCTCTGCGCAACTATTTTCATAAAAAAAGACCCTCGGCGGCCTTATTTATTGCCTTTTCAAACATGTTCTCCACCCTATCCGCGGCTAGATCATCAGGGTATTTCTCAAGAAAAATTCTATATAATTTAATAGCTTTTTCGTAGTCTTTTTCTCTAAAAGCCGTATTGGCTTCAAAAATCAAATCTATTTTACTCAGCTGTTTTGTTTCTCCATTATCTGCTTTTTCCTGAACCTTGTTTTTTTCAGATGGGCCTGGTTTTCCCGATGACAGAATTAAGACATTATTTTTCAGTGTAATGTCTTTAATATAATACGGCAGTTTAAAATAATCCGAATATTTCGCCGAATTCGAAACCCTTTTTAACACTTCATTAATGATCGTGGACGAAAGCCGAAGTTGCCCGACAGAAGCATTCTTAACATCAACAGCAATTTTGCCATCTTTCACGGACGGGACTATCCCCAGCTGCATTATTATTTTTTTATTTTTTATTGAATAGACAACTGTTGCCTTCAAAACACCGGAATCAATATCGCAAAACATTGTTTCAATTTTAATGTCCAACTTAGATATAAGGCTCTTGCCTTTTTGTGGTTTATGGACAATGTTTTCTATATTCGAATAGTGTATTTGAGATGTCAATTCTTTATCCGTAACAGAAACCGAGCGTTGTTCACCCCGGGCAAAAGCTTCCCGGAGATGGGCATATTTTCCATCCAGACTCTTTTTTGCCATATAGCTTTCTTCCACAACTTTCACCCGAGGAACCATCAAAAGCAACACTATGGATATTACAGATACACATGGAATCCCCCATTTTAAAAACAATTTAAAAAATCTAAAGAATAACTTCTTCCGTGAATTTTCTTCCCTTTGAAACTCAGAATGAGTTTTGTTAAAATTCAATCGTGCTGAACAATTTGAGCAATATCTCCTCTCCAGAGGATTCTCATAGCCGCATTTTTTACAAGCAATCATAAAAACTCCTTATTCTTAAATATAAACCATCCTGAGTAAATAAGAGTTAATATATTATAATCGTTTTATTTGTCAAGGGACAACTAATAAACACTTATAGCTTGACTTTAAAGCTCATTTCTCAGAAACTATTCACCGGAGGTACGAAAAACAATGCCAACTTATGATTATATTTGTAAAAAATGCCAACACGCGTTTGAAACTTTTCAAAGAATAACTGATTCTCCTATTACAGACTGTCCGAAATGCGGTGTGAAAAATTCTGTAAAAAGACTCATAGGAGGAGGTTCAGGCATTATCTTCAAAGGCTCCGGATTTTACGCGAATGACTACAAAAAAAGCAGCCCTCCAGAAAAGAAAACAATCGAAAAACCCCCATGCCAGGCCTGTCCTTCAAAGGGATGCGGCGCAAAAAAAGATTCATAAAGGTAAACAATAAAAAGGTGAGAGAAGAGTTAATCTTCCCTCACCTCTCTTTTATTTTAATTGTTTACTCTCTATTTTCTTCTGATTTTTCCTCCGGTTTTTGTTCAACCTTTTTTTCTTCAGGGACACACGCGTATACATCGGAAAGCATTCTTATTGCTACAACTTTCCCAAAAGGCGCGGTGAATATTATCCCGACACAGCAAGCTAAAATACCAAGAGAACAAACCACACTTCCTATCAAAGCAGCAAGGATATAATCTAAGGCTTTTGTTTTAAATTCATTAAAGATATCCACAACCTTAAAAGCGTCTTCAAGCTTTGAATCCTTACAATACCTGACCAGCGCTATGAAAACAACAGGGCCGAGTACCAACGAAAGCAGGACACTTACCACTGTTCCCATACATGGTATCCATCCAAGAACAGTAGCCGCGACAAAGAAAACAACTGTATAAACCAGCACTATAACCCATGGATAAATCCCTTCCTGGAAAAGATTACTCCAATCTTCCCACTCCGGCAGTTTTGCTTCGGCTCCGCCCTTATGCTCAGCTACAGAACTTTTAATAAACCTCAATAGATACCCCGCCGCGAGAATGTTAACAATGGGAATAAACATAATGATTCCCAGAAGTAGAATTTTGACTACCCATTTCTCATCCTTAAAAGGATACTTAAACGCTTGTTCAATTTTAAAACGCATTTCCTACCTCCTTTAATAGATAGCTTCTGAATCAGCCATACCGGCAAATATTCCCAATGCCATTTAATGCAATCCACACTATTATTCCCAGTATTATTCCAAAAACCATTAAAACGGTAATTATAATACCAATAATCATTCCAGCTTTAGCTATTCCCTCACCAGCTTTCGGAGCTTTTCCTTTTTTGATATCAGAAAGCTCTGTTGCTCCTAATATCCACGCCGCAATTCCCAGCGGCGCACAGCAAACCAAAGCAATGATACCCAAAACCAGCGCTGTTATCGCCATGCCGCTAGCCTTTTCTTCCCGGGTAACAACAACCTCCGTTTTTCCAGCATCTTCAACCATAACAATTTCCTTTAAAAAACCCTCATCATATCCAAAACCTTATATGCCCATGAAATACAAAGTGCTGAAATTATAAACCACTTCCCTTTTTTAATCAAACTTATTATGCTATCCAGCTTAAAGGCCTTCCCGGCAGCCAGACAAACCAAAGAATAAACAAAAACCAGAATCCCCGATATAAAAAGAAGACCCGCAAATAGATTAGCCTTAAACCCTTTTAAAAATTCCCCTTTCGCCAGCAAAGAAAAAGATGTTGTCGCTCCGCAAAATGGACATGGCAAACCTGTTAACTTATATAAAGTGCAGGGGGGAAGGAAAAACTTTACATGTGTTCCGATACCTTCATGTGAAGGAGAAACCATAAAGGACACCATATAAACAAAAAAGAGCCCAAATACAATACCAAAACTTATTATTCTAACCTCGCTTTTAACTCTTGTCTTAACAGTTTTCATAATATTTAGCCTTATAAAACATCGAACGCAAAATTTGTGTAAAAGTATAATATTTTGACGCTTTAGCTATCAAGCAAATATTTAATTTTGCATTTCACTCAAAATTTCAATATCATATTACCATGAATCTCAAATCGTACTTACAGAAGAAACGTAAAAACATTAACCGGGAGCTTTCTGACATTCTCCCGCGGTCAACCGAATATCCGTATGAAATACACCGGGCTATGAGATACAGCATCTTTCCGGGCGGAAAAAGGATAAGGCCCATTCTGGCAATAGCTTCATGCGAAGCCCTCGGAGGAAAAGAAAAAGATGTCATTGCTCACGCCTGCGCTATTGAAATGATACACGCATATTCACTTATACATGATGACCTGCCCGCTATGGACAACGATGATACCCGCAGGGGAAAACCCGCCTGCCATAAAGCCTTTGGAGAAGCAATCGCAATCCTCGCGGGGGACGCGCTTCTTACGTATTCTCTTCAAACCATAATATCAGCAAACCGCAAGAATTTTGAGAAAATTGCGGTTTGCCTGCTTAATAACTCCTCAACAACAGGACTAATCGGCGGCCAGGTAATGGATATCCTTTCTGAAGGAAAAAAAATATCCTCTAAAACACTCAATTATATCCACAAAAACAAAACCGCCGCCCTTATTTCATGTTCTGCCGAAATAGGCGCTCTTTCTGCCGGTGCCCATCTCAAAGATGTGGAAAATATGCGAAAATACGGAATTAACCTGGGCATGGCCTTTCAAATAACAGACGACATCCTGGATGTAAAAGGAGATGAAAAAAAAGCGGGTAAAAAGTTAAGAAAAGATTTAAGTTCCGGTAAAAATACGTACCCCGGATTACATGGGTTGGAAAAATCAATTCATATAGCTAAAAAATATTCAAGAGAAGCCGCAAAAATTGCCTCAAGCTACGGCAGAAAAGGAAAAATTCTTACAGAAATTGCAAATTTTATTAGCGAAAGGACATCATAAATGAAGATTTCAATTGTAATGTCCGTTTATAACGAAAAAGAAACCCTGGAAAAGATTACCTCTAAAGTACTATCTATTAATAATGTTTTGGAGCTTATTATTGTAGATGACTGCTCTACAGACGGGTCAAGGGAAATCATTACTAAATTAGAGGATCCCAGAATTGTAAAGATTTTGTCAGAGAAAAATTCCGGAAAAGGATCCAGTTTAAGAAAAGGGTTTGAAAAAATCAGAGGAGATATAGTAATAATCCAGGATGCCGACCTTGAATACAACCCGGATGAATATACAAAACTAACAAAGCCCATTGAAGAAGGCAAAGCCGATGTAGTCTATGGATCCCGCTTTAGCGGAGAAACACACAGGGTCCTGTTGTTCTGGCACTATGCGGGTAATAAATTCCTTACCCTCCTTTCCAATGCACTTACCAATCTTAACCTTACAGATGTAGAAACATGTTATAAGGCATTCCGGGCCTCCATTCTGAAAGAAGTAACTTTTAAATCAAACAGGTTTGGTTTTGAGCCTGAATTTACAGCGAAAATGGCAAAAAAAGGCTACAGAATATACGAAACATCTATTTCATACAGCGGCAGAGATTATAAAGAAGGTAAAAAAATAACATGGAAAGACGGGCTTGCGGCCTTATGGCATATACTGCGCTTCAACCTTTTCGACTAAGGCCTGAGGGCCTGCCGCGTTTTCTGTCAATCAGTCCAAGAACACCAAATTTTTCGAACCTGTGATAATTCTGGTAGAATGCTTCCCTTGTAACACAAAATTTCCGGCAGATAATAGTTATGTTCGGATTTAATGTAACAGCCGCATCCCTTATCATTTCAAGGCGCATCTGTATTGGATCTTCCCTGTTTATAAATTCTGATAATGTATATTCATTTCTTTTCCCTATGGTTCTTTCTCCAACTTTGTCTCTCGCTGATACCGGATTTTTCTGAACAGAAACACCCAGCTCTTCTCCCGTTCCTAATTCTTTCTCAAGATCTTCTATTGATTTATTGAAAAGAGCAAGTACTCCTCCCGCTTTAAACCTCCGGTTCAAAACATAAAAATCCTGTCTGAAATAGTCGAAATACTTGCAAATTCGATTAATGTTAGGTTTACTGCTGTCATATACCTTTCTTAAAAATTCATATCTTCTTATTATCTCATCTTTAATGGGGTATTCATATTCATAATTACGCCAGACCAACCGCTGTTTAAACTGCTCAACAAGCTCGTCAATTATTTGGTATAATGTGCCTTTTTCTATGGGCTTACAGATATAATTATCCGCTCCAAGCTTCATTGCCCTTACAGCTATATATTCTGAACCCGCACCGGTAAGAATTGCCACTAAAACACCAGGATAGTCTTTCTTTATCTTTGACAGTATTTCCAGGCCATCCATTCCGGGCATCAGATAATCAAGTATAACCACCACCGGAAATGACTGCTTAATAATATCTAACGCCTCTTCTCCTCTGCTAGCGGTTAAGATCTGATAACCACGACGGGATAACAGCTCTGAAAGTACATCTCTGATACCCTTCTCATCGTCAACAACAAGAATTTTATTGCAAAACACCGAAAACCCCGCTTTTAAAAATTAACATTTTTCAAGCGTAAACATAATCTACCACAATAAATCTACACACAACCATGATAATATACCTTATACCCTTTTTGCTGTCCATCAATTTCACATTCAACATAGAACTACGCCGCATATTTTATAATTGACTTGTTTTTGCAAATCTCAATATAATGTAGAATTATTTTATTATAATTATTATGATATAGGAAATAATATGAAAAACACCAAAATAATTGAACAGGGTTTGATAGACAAAGACATGAAGCCGGATACTATCGCGTATTTGAACAAATACTTCGGCTTCCAAACCTTCAAAACAGGGCAACAAGCTGTCATTGAAAAAGTCTTGAGTAAAAAAAACACTCTGGCGGTAATGCCCACAGGAGGAGGAAAGTCTCTCTGTTACCAACTTCCTGCACTCATTTTTAAAGGTACAACTATTGTTGTATCCCCCCTTATTTCTCTGATGAAAGACCAAATAGATGACCTTACAAATCTCTTTATAAAAGCCACATTTATAAACAGCTCAATCTCAGCAAAAGAACAGGAAAAACGGATAAAAGACACTAAATCGGGACAATATAAACTCTTATATATAGCTCCCGAAAGATTCAGAAGTAAAAAATTCACCCAAATGTTAAAAGAAACCAAGATAGATCTGTTTGCCATAGATGAAGCCCATTGTATTTCAACCTGGGGACACGATTTCAGGCCGGACTATTTAAGGCTGAAACATTTCATAAAACTTATGGGTAATCCTCCAATCGTTGCCTTAACAGCCACGGCTACCCCCGAGGTCCAAAAGGATATTGTTAAGCAGCTTGATATTCCCGATGCCCAAACCATCGTTACAGGATTTGACAGGGAAAATCTGATATTCAGCGTAATCAATACTCCCGCGAAAAAAGACAAAAATGCTGTTCTTAAAGACGCGTTAAGACATCGCCACGGCTCCACTATCATATATGTCGGGACAAGAAGAAAAACTGAAAACGTATCCGCCTATTTAAATTCCATTGGCGTAAAATCCTCATGTTACCACGCTGGAATAGATGACTCCGAGAGAGAAAATATCCAGAACAAATTTATGAACGGAGAAATTCCTGTTCTGGTAGCTACAAACGCTTTCGGAATGGGCATAGACAAAGATGACATAAGGTACCTCATTCACCTTGATATCCCCGGTAATATTGAAAGCTATTATCAGGAAGCCGGCAGGGCCGGCAGGGACGGTAAAAAAGCATGGTGCATACTTCTCTACTCCCCATCTGACATTAAACTGCAGGAATATTTTATCGCGCAAAACCATCCTACAAAGCAACAGGTATACCTGGTACACGACTACCTTATAAACCAGAATGAAAATCCTGTGTCAAAAACACGTGAGGAAATAAAAAAATCATTAAATATAGAAATTAGTGAACAAGGTATTTCAAGCACGCTGAGAATACTGAGAAAAGCAGGAGCAATTGACCAGCTTTCCCGGTTTGATAACATCACAAAAGTAAAATTCAGAACATCCCCTGAAACAATTTTAAAAAGGCAAAAAAGCAAACTACAAAAAACTATTACTTCGGCTATTATAGAGATAGGAGAGGGAGACAAAGATGCTGACACATTTTCTTTTTCCTTCAGAGATTTAATTAAATCGGCAAACCTGAAATCCGATCAGATATCCCGTACCTTAAACAATATGGACAAATTAAATCTCATTAAATATTCAGCTCCTTTCAGAGGACGTTCCATACTTATAAAAGATTTTAATACGCCCTTTGATAAACTTAACATTCTCTGGGAAGAAATGGAGGCCCAGAGAAGTCACGGAATAAAGAAACTTCACCAAATCATCCAATATGCTACATCTCACTGCTGCAGGAGAAAAATGCTGCTTGAATACTTCGGCGAAAAATATGAAAAAGACCTCTGCCCCGGATGTGATATTTGTATCGGCCGGGAAATACTTGAAGATGAATCAACTTTTGAAGAGGCCGGATATACGATTCAGGAAGGAAAACTGGCAGAAAACCTGCTGAGATGCGTAAAAGAAATACCACAGCCCCTCATAAAAATAAGAATCGCGCAGGTATTAACCGGATCAAAGGCCATAGTTATCAAACAAAACGGTTTTGATAACTTAAAAACCTATAACACAACTAAAGAATCACAGGAAAAAACCATGGAAATTCTTCAACGGCTTATTTCGGAAGGTTTTCTGAAATTAAGCGGTGTCGAACACCCTGTAATCCTCCTGAACAAAAAAGGAGCGGATATTGTGCTCGGCAGAAAAGAATTCAAAATAATAGAAATCGATAAAAACTCATCAAACAAAACATCTTCAAAAAACGGAATAGGCCAACAGGAAGAAGCCCTGCTGATAAAAATCTCTAAAAATCCGGAAGACCCCGAAATTCTTTTTGAAACAGGAAACTTTTACCTTGAAAAAGCAAAATTTTTCAGTAGGAAAGGCAAAACTAAAAATGCCATATCATTTTCCGAACAAGGAAGCGCCTTATTACAAAAAGTCCTTGAAGATTTTCCAGAATCCAGCGCGGCTAAAAAAACTTCCACTCTCTTCAGACAGCGTTTTGAAAACCTGTCCCATAAGGAAATTGACACGGATCCAATTGTAAATAACATCCCGAATTGTCCGAGATGCAGTTCGAAAATGGTTTTGCGTGAAGGGGAATTTGGGAGATTCTGGGGCTGTTCTGAATATCCATACTGTCGCGGAACGCATAAATACTAGTAAATTGTATCTAGTAAAAATAATCAAAAAAAATACGAAAAACTCAGTGAAAAATAAAATTATTTTAGGTTTTGTAATTTGTAATTTGTTTTTTTTATACTCAATACTACATAATATATACTGCTTTTGATGAATATTCCCATAATTTATCAGGATGAACACTACATAATAGCAAACAAACCCTCGGGTTTGCTTGCTGTCCCAAGCCCAAAAAACGAAAAACACACACTTTCTTCCATTCTCCCAAAACAATTGCAAGAAAGTAACATTTTACCATGCCACAGGATCGACAAGGAAACTTCCGGCATAATGATTTTTGCAAGAGGCAAAAAAGCCAGGGATAAAATGTTCACACTATTTAAAAACCATGCGATAACAAAGATATATATCGCCTTTATTCACGGTATACCACAAAAGAAAAGCGGGACAATATCTTCAAAGATAAATGGAAAAACAGCAATAACAAAATATAAAACAAGAAAGATACTCAAGAATTTTTCAATTCTGGGAATCCAGCCTGTAACGGGCAGAAGGAACCAGATAAGAATACATTTTAAATTAATAAAACATCCTCTTGTCGGAGAACGAAAATTCGCTTTTGGCAAAGATTTTAAGCTCAAGTTCAAGCGGTGCGCATTACATGCTTCCAGGATAGAATTCAAACACCCATATTCGGGTAGAAACTTAGCTGTCGAAGCTCAATTGCCGGAAGACATGAGTAAATTTCTGGAAAATCAAGAATATTTTAAAAAGAGATAATTCAACCACAGATAGACACAGACTATATACTGTTGTTTTACACTCTTCTCAGTTCGAATTCGGTATATTTTCTTGAAGTTTCCCAATATACATCTTTCCTTTTCCCTTCTGTTTTCAGATAGTAAACAGTATACTATAATTTTTACTCTATTTACACACGGAAAAGGCATCTACTATGACACATATATCAAATAGCAAAGCAACCGCGCTAAAACCCCTAAAATGGTATAAAAAACTTGCCGCAAAAAAAGGCCGTCTTGAATCAAAAACCTTCCTTGTCGAAGGGCACAAGGCAATAAAACAAATTATTAATAGCCAATCGGATAAAATAATCGAGATTATAACGACAGGAAAACTACTGCCTGATTACCGAAGCTATCCCACCCGGATTATCACCGATAAACAGTTCCGCTCCATCTGCTCTACAAAAGCACCTCAGGGAACTATTGCCGTTGTTCGTCAACCGGAGGATATTTACACCTCCCTCCTGCCGAAAAATATCGGCTCCAAAGTTTTACTGCTTGAAAATATTCAGGATCCGGGAAATACAGGAACTCTTATCCGTACTGCCGCAGCCTTAAATTTTTCCGGGATTGTCCTAAGTGAAAAATGCGCGGATCCCCTGTCTCCTAAATGCATTCAATCAACTGCGGGCACCATATTATCCATCTGGACAAGAAAAACAAAAGGTTATCTTGAAATTGCGCAAAAGCTGAAAAAAAACGGGTATTGCGTTGTATCAACAGATCTTAATGGAATGGAAGATACTTCTATTCTTTCCCGAAATCAGAAACTTCTTCTCACCCTCGGGAATGAAGCTTCGGGCATTTCAAAACAAATATTAGCCATATCAAATTACAGATTAAAAATTCCTATCGCGCGTGAAAAAGCGGAATCATTAAACGTAGCGGCCTGCGGCGCAATTTGTATGTATTTAGCCAGCCAAAAATCCTCATAAAATATCTTTTACTTACCAATACCTGGAATTGATGACTCCCTGGCTCAGATAAATTTTGCAACTGGTTAGTACTAAGAAAGCGGATATTTTAAACAGTAATTGTGCTGAATAATGGCACCCCCGAGACGATTTGAACGTCCGACACCCGGTTTAGGAAACCAGTGCTCTATCCTCTGAGCTACGGGGGCACAAATAAATCCGCGGATTAACGTAGGATTGCGAAAAAGGACTATTTCCGGACAAAAA
>CBDURG010000011.1:0-26854 GCA_965369805.1 uncultured bacterium | reverse complement strand
AATCCCCTTTCCCGGTCAACCACTGGTGAATACCCACCTCATTACACACCTGGAGCATCCCGACAGGGCCGCCCTTCGATACCTGTGAGGATTCTATTATCGGCATAACGTGATCATACCATTTTTTTGTAAAATCCAGATAGGTAGGATGCATTGACGTAATATACCTGCCGGACATGGCATCTCCGCCGGCATCACGGGCAAGGACTTCATTGTGTTTGTTCAGAAACCAGTCAGGTATCCCCTCATCCAAAAACTCAGCCATAATTACCGGGCCGGGCTTGAGAATAAGGTATAACCCGGCTTTCTTCACTTCGTTAATAAAACCGATAAGGTCTCTTTCAGGCACCGTATCTCCTGAAAAATCAAACTTCCCTTCTTCAAATTCATGCCATGACCAGGGAACATATGTAGATACAGCATTCAGGTTCGCTTCCTTCATCTTTTTTAGAAATTCGGGCCATAAATTTCTTTTAAGCCTGAAATAATGTATTTCTCCGGAATGCAGAAATCCCGGGTTTGAGTCAATTATAAAACAACCGTTTTTTACTTTAATTCCCATTTTGTCTCCTCCTAAAAATATCTATTATTGATTGAATCCCAAGATAGGCCATAAAAATTCCAAACACGAAAACAAAAAACCTGTTCAGAGGAAATTGAAAGGATCCCATCTTTATAAAACTGCTCAGGATAATAATTACACCCAGGATCACAAACAGAATACCTTTAAAAATCCCGATTATTTTAGAAATCCTTTTGTTCATTATCTCTCCACAGTAAGAAGTTTATAACTCTTCAATAAGTTTTATCAAACTTTTTTCTAATTTTGAAAAAAATGAAGGTAAAACGGGGAATTTTATCTATTTATTTCTCAGAAGTAAACTCAATATCCCTTTCTGAACGTGGAGCCTGTTTTCCGCCTGGTCAAAAACGATGGAATGCTCACTGTCTATCACTTCATCCGTCACTTCTTCCCCTCTGTGAGCGGGAAGGCAGTGCATAAAGTATGCTGTCTTTTTAGCTTTTGAAAGAAGCTCTTTATTAACCTGATAAGGAGAAAAAAACTTTATCCTTTTTTCCCTTTCATTCTCTTTGCCCATACTCGCCCATACATCCGTATAAACAACATCCGCATTTTTTATTGCCGCGACAGGATCAGTAAAAAGTTCAATTTTCGCCCCACTTTTCCCCAAACGCTTAAGAGCATTTTTCAGAATCGCCTTATTACAGGTATAACCTTCCGGTGATCCAATACTTAGATCAAAGCCCAACAGCCCGGCAGCATTAATAAGAGAATTCGCGACATTATTACCATCTCCAATATATGAGATTTTTAGACCCTTGAAGTCGGGATTATTCACATTAATAGAAAACTTTTCCATTATAGTAAAAATATCTGCCATTATCTGGCATGGATGCAGAAGGTCAGTAAGCCCGTTTATTACCGGGACACTACAATGACAAGCAAATTTCCGAACGGTATCATGAGAAAATGTCCTTATCATTATCCCGTTGACCCACCTTGAAAAGTTCATGGCAGCATCATAAACCGTTTCCCTTACCCCTAATTGAATAGCCGAAGGGTCAAGGTCAAGAGCTATACCTCCAAGCTGAAACATACCAACCTCAAAAGTAACCCTGGTCCTCAGAGAAGGTTTATCAAATATCATCACAAGCGTTTTTCCTTCGAGGATCGAAACTTTTTTGCCCTTTTTCAGCTTCTTCTTGATATCCTCGGCCTCTGTAAATATTTCTACAGCCTCTTCTCTCTTTAAATCAGCTATGCTTACAAAATCTTTCACATTCAAAAAAACTCCTGTTTTAAACTATTAGGTAAAAAACATTATCTTGGAAAAAAATTCTCTTGTCAAGAAATCCCTGCGGACACCCTATTAAGGAATGCGGGTTAAGCCTTGAGAACGTCTTCAACAAACCGGGAAGGGTTAACAACGGGAATTTTAAAGCCCCTCACCTTATGAAAATGCTTATCTGATGATATTATCCAGCGGGCTTTTCCGGCAAAGGCACAGTCAAAATATTTATTATCAGACTCATCGTCCAAAACCATATTTAACTTTTGTTTTACAACTACTCTTCTGCCGCTGTTAAATATCTTGTCCACCCTGTTTAAAAACTCTTTTCTAACCTTCATTTTCCTGAGAATAAATAGAACCTCTTTTTTAATATCTTCACAATACAAAAGTTTAATCTTCCCTTCTTCAAAAGCCTTTAAAATACCCTCGGACGCGCTTTTTCTGTTCCAATAAGCCCCTACAAAAATATTTGTATCAACAATAGCCTTAAGCGGGAAGAATTTATTTTTCAATCGTGTTAAAAACGTTTTCACAGCATTTCTCCCGGAACAACTACTGCCCGATCATCTTAAGTATTCTACCAAAATACTGTTCAGAAAAGTAAGCTATAACATAAAAAAACCGGTATCACAAATTGTTATGACACCGGTTCAGATATCTGGCGGGAGTGACGGGGCTCGAACCCGCGACCTCCTGCGTGACAGGCAGGCGCTCTAACCAAACTGAGCTACACCCCCAGAATGCCTAAATGGTGGGCGGTACAAGGCTCGAACTTGTGACCCCCTGCTTGTAAGGCAGGTGCTCTACCAACTGAGCTAACCGCCCCCACTAAAATTCTTCATATAACACACAGACCCACATTGACAAGTGTTCTGAAATTCTCCGCGGCATACTACATTATTACATCTTTTTAGTCAATAAAAAAATGGGTGCTATTGTTTATTGACTAAATGCCTGAGCAAAATTATAATCTTAATCATGGAAAATACACGTTTAACCACTTACGAAATAATCTTGAGCAAGCGCGGCGGAAAAGAGCTTACCGAAAACCAGATAACTTCAATAGTAAAGGGATTCACATCCGGAAAGATTCCTCAATATCAATTTTCCTCTTTCCTCATGGCCGTTTACTTCATGGGAATGACCGGCAGAGAAACGTTCTTTCTCACAAAATGCATGATGAATTCAGGTGAAATTCTGGATTTATCTTTTCTCAAAGCAAAAACCGTTGATAAACATTCTACGGGCGGGGTCGGAGATAAAGTATCCATTATTCTTGCTCCCATTGTAGCATCAGGCGGAGTTCCCGTACCAATGATGAGCGGTAGAGGATTGGGACACACAGGAGGAACACTTGACAAGCTTGAATCAATTCCGGGATTTAAAACAAACCTCACAAAGAAAACATTTTTCCGGCTTTTGAAAAAATCAAATATAGCAATGATAGGACAGACAGAAAAAATCGCGCCGGCAGATAAAAAAATGTATGCTTTAAGGGACGTAACAGCAACCGTAGAAAGCATGCCTCTCATTGCTTCCAGCATTATGAGTAAAAAATTAGCCGAAGGGGCTGACTGTCTTATTCTCGATGTTAAAACAGGAACAGGCGCTTTCATGCGGAAAATGAAAGATGCCGAAACTTTAGCCCGCCTTCTGGTAAACATTGCGAAAAGGATGGGTAAAAAAGTGACAGCTCTGATAACTGATATGAACCAGCCGCTGGGTACGGCAGTTGGCAATTCCCTCGAAATAAAGGAATGTATTAAAACGCTTAAAAACAGCGGGCCGGAGGATCTTACAAAATTATGTGTTGAACTCGCGGGTTATATGTTTGCTATAAGCGGAAAAACAAAAAATAAAGAAAGCGGATGCAGTCTCGCCAAAAAACTTCTCGCCAATGGGACAGCTCTAAAGAAATTCAGGGAGATGGTAAAAAATCAGGGCGGCAGTATAGTTTCAACAGAAAATACTTCTTTGCTTCCGAAAACAAAATATAATAAAAAAGTTTTATCACCAAAAACCGGTTTTATAAAAAGCATAAATGCCCTGGAAGTAGGGCTTACAGCCGTTTTTATCGGAGCAGGCAGGGAAAAACTTGACTCCAGTATAGACCACGGAGCCGGCTTCAAGTTTTTTAAAAAAGTATCTGACCGCGTAAAGAAAGGGGAAGCAATTTTAGAGATACATTGTTCTTCTAAAAACAAGCTTGGTAAAGCCGAAGAAAGAATCTTAAAGTGCATCAGGTTTTCAAAAACACAACCCCGAAAACCGCACCTTATCTATAAAGTAATTAAATAAGCAGTTTAATAAAAAAATATCATTGTAACATTCCGGAATCTACGATAAGGTATGTTTTTTAAAGGAACCTTTCAATGGAACAACCCAATTTTTCAACAGCTCAGAAAATTTGTATCATGGTTATTACCCTTGTAATGGTTATAGGAATCTCCTTTATTATCAAAAGATTTGAATCAAAGACAGATAAACAAACTTCATCCCTAAATTCAAACAGGATATCCTCTCCACAACTGCCTTCAATAAAAATTTCTGAAACCAGTAAAAAACTACAGCCTGTAAAACCGCTTACAGGAGAGGAACTCTCAAAAGCGCTGCAACACGTGAAAATAGATTTAAATACCGCATCAACGGAGCAGTTTGAATCTCTTTCGGGTATTGGCCCGGTCACCGCTTTAAAATCACCCGTTTCAGAAAAGACAGCGGAAATTTCAGAAACATAGAAGATATCACAAAGGTTCCCGGTATAGGCCCTAAAACATTCGAGAAGATAAAGGATATGATATTCGTTGATTCCGCCGAAGATATCAACAGCAATTCTGCTACAAGCAAAAACGAAAAAATCAATATCAATCACGCGGCCATGGCAGAGCTTATCTCTCTTCCGGGAATCGGAGAAAAAACAGCCGCGACGATATTAACATACAGGGAGGAAAACGGCGGCTTTAAATCCATTGATGAAATAACCAAGGTTAAAGGGATAGGAGACGCTAAATTCAGGGAAATATCTCCTCTAATCACAGTTGAAAAAGCAAATACTCCCGGATTAAAAAACCCCCGCTCAAAAGCTTTTTACGGCCTTAATATAAACACAGCCACGATTCAGGAAATTGCTATCCTTCCCGGGTTCAGTAAGAATCAGGCTGAAAAAATAGTACAGCACAGAAAAATTAACGGGCCCTTTAAATCAACTGAAAAAATCGTGGATATTCCAGGGATAAGCTACATGACATATTTCAAAATACAGAAATATATAACGGTTGAATGAAAACTGAATCAAAAATCATCACCTTCATCTCTACTGTCTGCGTTGCCATATGGATTTTAGCGTTCTCTTCCGGCGCGCTAAAAAGCCCTGTATCAGCTAAAAATATTTCATCTTTCAAATCAACCGGATTGCTTGAAATCCATTTCCTCGATGTCGGGCAAGGTAATTCTACTGTAATAATTACCCCAAAAGGAAAAACCCTTGTTTATGACGGAGGAAAAAGCGGCAGCGCTTACTCACCCTTTGACGCGGGGGAAAAAGTTGTTGTCCCCTTTCTTAAAAAAAAAGGTATCGAACAAATCGATGTGATAGTTTGTTCAAGCCCGGATGATGATCACGCGGGAGGCCTTTCCAAATTATATAATAACTTCAAAGTAAAACAAACCTATGATACCTGCCACGCGCATCCTACAGAAAGTTACAGAAAATTCCTGGAGGCGGTTGAAAACAGTAAAAGCAAATTTTCAGTTATAAGGGAAGGGTTGTTAATTACAATAGATGAAAATATTCTCATCCAGGCTCTATGGCCTCCGGAGCCGCTTCTTATTGCCAGCTCGCTGTCAAACAACAACTCTGCCGTACTGAAAATCACTTATGGAAACACAACTTTTCTTTTAACCGGCGACATAGAAAAGCCTGCTGAAACAAAATTGCTTAAGTACGCAACCGGCTTAAAATCTGATGTTTATCTTGCTCCCCACCATGGTTCCAGGACATCCAGCACCCCTTCATTCTTTAAAACATGCTCTCCGGAAATAATTGTTATATCCTGCGGTTATAAGAATAAGTTCAAACATCCGAATCCGGACGTTTTAGAAAGATTTGAAAAATCAGGAGCAAAAATCTACAGGACTGATTATAATGGAACTATATCTCTATATTCTAACGGAGAAAAAATCGAGATACTTACTGAAAAGTAAAACAGGACGCAGACTATAGTCCTCCAGGATTTAAAAATTAAAATATTTAATCACGAAGAACACGAAGAAAAGATTATTTAATAGATACAAGATACTATTCACAAGATATGAAATCACAAGGAGTTCTTATGAACAATAAAGATTTTATAGAGATGGCTAAAGAATCTTATAAAACATCTTACTCCCCTTACTCAAAAATAAAAGTGGGGGCAGCTCTTGTTTCTGAAAACGGGGAAATTTTCGAGGGATGTAATATTGAAAACGCCTCATACGGTTTAAGCATGTGCGCCGAAAGGGTTGTTTTGTTTAAGGCTGTATCAGAAGGACAAAAAAAGTTTACAAAAATTGCAGTTGCTTCCAGCAGCCAGGCAGTTCCTCCCTGCGGCGCGTGCAGACAGGCACTGTCTGAATTTTCACCTGAAATGGAAGTGGTATGGGAAGAGAACGGAAAAATTATATCCAAAAAGCTGAATGAACTTTTGCCAAATAGCTTCAAGATAAAAAAATGAAAAGAAGAGTAATCATAATCGTTCTTGACAGTGTCGGCGTAGGAGAACTGCCTGATGCTGCCTCTTTTGGTGACAAAGGATGCAATACCTTAGGACATATCGCGGGCGCGGGCAAAAGTTTAAACCTTATCAACCTTGCGGCGCTTGGGATAGGAAACATTATCCCTATTCAAAACATCAAACCTGCTAAAACCCCCTCAGGATGTTTCGGCAAAATGGCGGAAAAATCCAGGGGAAAAGATACAACTGTAGGCCATTGGGAAATTGCCGGTGTCATCACCTCCACACCATTCCCGGTTTATCCCGGCGGCTTCCCGGAAGATGTAATTGAAAAATTCAAAAAAGCAACAGGAAAAGAAATTATCGGGAATAAACCGGCATCAGGAATTGAAATCATAAAAGAACTCGGGAAAGAACATATTAACACCGGCGCGCTCATTGTTTACACATCAGCTGATAGTGTATTCCAAATAGCTGCTCATGAAGAAATTGTTCCGCCTGAAAGCCTGTATTTAATATGCAAAAAGGCACGTGAAATACTGCAGGGAAAACATGCTGTAGCAAGGGTAATAGCCCGGCCATTTACCGGAAACCCGGGTAATTTCACAAGAACCGACAGGAGAAGGGATTTCAGCCTGCCCTGCCCTCAAAAAACCCTTCTGGACTATGCCAGTGAAAAAGGTATTAAAGTTCTTGGAATAGGAAAAATATGGGATATTTTTAACGGCAGAGGGATACATAAAAGCATTCATATACACAACAACGCCGATGGATGTGAAAAAACCATAAACGCGATTAATGGAAACCAGGATTCCGGCATCATTTTTACCAACCTTATTGATTTTGATATGAAATACGGGCACAGGAATGATGTGGAAGGTTACAGGAAAGCCCTTGAAGAATTCGACAGATTTCTGCCTGAAATAGAAAACTCACTAAAAAAAGAGGACCTTCTCATTTTAACGGCCGATCACGGCAATGACCCTACAACTCCGGGCACAGACCACACAAGAGAATATGTTCCTGTTCTTTGCTATGGCAAAGAAATAAAAAAAGGCATATCTCTGGGAATAAGGGATTCTTTCTCTGACTTGGGACAGACCGTGGCTGAATATCTCGGTATAAGCCCTTTGAAAAATGGAAAAAGCTTTTTAAGCCTTATAAAGGAGTAATCTATGGCAGAGAAAAATTTGTCAAAAGCAGTAACACTTATCCTTAAACACTTCGGAAAAATACCTGATCTCGCCGTTGTTCTTGGATCAGGCCTGTCTCAAAATTTTAAAAATATTCGCACGATTAAAACTTTACCTTTTAAAAATATTCCGGGAATGAAAACAGCAAAAACATCCGGCCACCCGGGAATGCTTAAGCTCTGCGGCTATCAGGGCAAACGATTTATCATTCAGGAAGGCAGAACTCATTATTATGAAACCTTAAATATGGAGGATGTTGTTTTGCTAACTTCCCTCCTTTGTAAAGCAGGTGTTAAAAAGTTCATTATGACAAATGCCGCGGGCGGGCTTAAAAAAACATTCAAACCCGGAAATATCATGCTAATACAAGACCATATCAACCTTATGGGAACAAATCCCCTATTAACCAAAGATGGAAAAAGTCCTGAATTTCCGGATCTTTCTCAAATCTACTCTTCAAAGCTGTCCAAAGCGATAATCAATGCCGCAAAAAAGGAACGAGTAACTATTAGAAAAGGAATATACCTTGCAGTAACCGGCCCATGTTATGAAACAAAGGCTGAAGCCAGGGCTTTTAAATCATTAGGCGCTGATGCCGTTGGGATGTCAACCATACCTGAAGCTATCTGCGCGTTTTCGCATGGAAAGGAAGTTGCCGCCCTCTCCTGTATAACCAATACTCTCCTTTCAGAAAGGGAAAAGACAACTCACAGCAAAGTTTTATATACCGCGTCTAAATCTTCCGCTAAAATAATGAAAATAATAGAAAGGGTTTTAAAAACATGAAAATAACAGCCGTAATAGACAGAATAGAAAATAAAACACAAGCTATGCTTGAAATTGAAGGAAAAGGCCACATAGCATGGCCGGCAGAGCTGCTCCCGGAAAATTGCGGGGCCGGATGCGTAGTTTCAATTAAGATCGAAAGAGACTTAGAAAAAGAAAAATCTTTAAAAGAAAACATTTTGAACCTGCAGGAGAAACTCCTTAAGAACAAACGATAGGAGAATACTCCATTGCTAAAAAAACTTTTTCATTTCATAATCGCGGTAACTGCCCTTATTGTAATTATTTTATCCGGGTTAAGTTTTTATATTAACTATTTCTTCCTGCCGGAACATGGCAAGGAATTAATTCTGACACAAATTGAAGAACTGGCGGGAGCAAAAGTTTCCTTCAAAAATGCTTCGTATGATTTTTTCAGCGGCCTTGCGATAGAACACCTTGTAATCCCTGATCCATCCGAAAAAAACAAACATCTCTTCTCCGCGAAAAAAATCGAGATAAAAATTTTTGTGCCTGACTTTATTAATAAAAACCTCATTATAAAAAAGCTAAAGATAACATCTCCTGAAATTTTCCTAAAGAAGGAAAACAGAGGTAAAACTAATTTATACTCCTTAAAGTCAGCCCCCGATACCCTTATTCCACCATACATATTTTTCAAGGACGGTACAATACATTTTGAAGACCACGATTCCACGCCTGCTCAAACATTTAAAATCTCGGGAATAAAAGGCCTGCTTTCTACTTCTTTGAAAGGTGTCGCGAGTTTCGAAATCCACGCGAATTATGGATCTTCAAAAAATAAAAACGTTCTTATAGCGGGAACTCACTCTATAATTTCAAATAAGACAGATTTAAAAGTCCTGGCAAAAAAAATAAGCTTGAAACAATTTAACAAATACCTGAAAGAAAAGCTCGGGGTTTCAATTCTCTCGGGTGAAACAACAGTAAACACATCAATAAAAATTGAAAATTTTTCGAGGTATTTCATTGAAAGCAGCTTTATTTTAAATAAATTAAAGGCCGGATATAAAAACACCACATTTTCAGGTAACCCATCTGTTACAACCAGCATCGGATTCACCGCGGGAAAAAACACAAATTTTAAAGGAACAATAAAAACAGAGAACAGCACGCTATCTTTCAAAGAACGTCCTGGTACCCTTGAAAATTTTTCCGGAACGTTTTCCTTTGACAAAACCGGTTTTGACTCTGACAATTTAAGTTTTTTACTGGATGGGCAACAGTTCAAGGGCAAAGTAAAAGCGGCCGATTTTAAAAACCCTTCCTGCGGCCTTTATCTCTTTACATCCATTTGTGATAACTGGAATTCAAACCGGCTGCTAAAAAAATATTTTCCTGTCAGGGAAAACATGTCTATAACAGGAGACGCGGATATTGAATTGTGGATAGACAATAAAAGCGATAGTACAAAATACGAGACACAAAAATGTGTAATAAATTTAAAGGGGGTAAAAGTTTTAACCCCGTTTTCTCCCCGCCCTTTTAAAAATGTCGCTGGAAAACTTATATACGAAAATAATTCGTTTACCACTCATCATCTGACGGGAAATTACATAAAGGATTTCAGCCTTAAAGGAAAAGCAACACAGACTGAATGCCCTAATATAACATTTGACGCGGTTTATAACGATAATAAGATTCTCGCGGACTTTATTCTCTACCCAGACAGCACAACAATAAACTCCCTGCGAATAATAAGAGAAAAAACAAATATCGATATTAGCGGTGAGATAACCAATCCGGCTAAATCCGATTACCGGCTAACCGTATCCGGGAACACAGATTTCGAGGAAATTTCAAAAATCCTGCCTGCTTTACAAATTGGCCGTTCGAATCCCAAAATGGATACGATCAATTTTAATGGCACAGTTAAAGGAAGCGGGGGGGAACTCGAAGGAATTAATGGTAGTGATATTCAGTTCTCAACTAAAAAACTGTCCTATAAAAATTTAAAAGTGGAAGATTTTTCAGGCACTTTGAAATATCTTCCCGGCAAATTAACTCTTAATTTTATCTCTGATGATTTTTACCATGGTAAAGCAAAAGGTAAAATGACCCTCGATCTGAACCAGAGATGGAGCCCCCTTTCTTTTTATATTGAATCTAAAATTAAGAACCTGGAGCTGAACGAATTTCTCAAAGATTTTATAGGAAAAGAGAAAAAGATCTGGGGAAAAACTGATTTTTCAATTGCTTTTGCCGGTGTACCAAAAAACCCTTCAACTTTTAAGGGCAAAGGATCTTTTAACATAGCTAATGGAAGGTTATGGGATATGGATCTTTTTAAAGGTATCTGGCAAATACTGGTTTTGAACAACCCTTCACTTAAAAAAGCTGTCTTTACATCAGTTTCATCAACCTTTACAGTCGGAGGTGAGAGAGTTTATTTCCCTGATGCCATGCTGGAAAGCCAACACATGGTTTTAATTCCAGAAGGATATATAAATTTTGACAGGAGTATCAATTTTATTATAGGAACAGAATTCCATCAGGAAGATGAAGATACCACACCGGCAAAAATCGCGAAAAGCCTTGGGAACTTGAAGGGAAAGTTTTCAACGATAAGGGCTACGGGAACTATTGAAAAACCTAAACTAATAACAGAACTAAAACCTCTTGAAAAAATCTTAGAAATAAATTAAATCTTTTCTTTTTCAATCATACGTTCAAGTGTAAGTTTTATTTTCTCAAGCGCTCTTGCCCTATGGCTTATTTTGTTTTTTACCTCAAGGTCAAGCTCGGCAAAAGTTTTGCCATAATCCATCCTGACAAAAATAGGGTCGTAACCAAAGCCGCCGCCGCCGCAAGGTTCTTTTGATATTACACCCTCGCAACTCCCATTGACCGTTGTAATAACTTTATCTTTGTCAGCAAGGGCAACAACACAAACAAACCTGGCCCCCCTTCTTTCTGGAGGAACGTCTTTCATTTTATCAAGAAGCTTAATAATATTTTCCATGTCAGTCGCGTTATCATCCGCGTACCGGGAAGATTTCACCCCGGGTTCATTGTTAAGAACATCTACTTCCAAACCTGAATCATCCGCAAGGGTAAGCTTCCCTGTAATCCTGGCAACTTCAGTTGCTTTTTTAACGGCGTTTTCCTCGAACGTTTCTCCACTCTCTTCTACAGGAAGCATGCCTTCAAAATCTTCAAGGGTGTAAAACTTTATATTCATTCCTTTCCATATTTCTTTTATCTCTTTTATCTTTCCCTTGTTATTAGTAGCTAAAACCAGCTCAAACATAATTTTGCCCCTTTTTCTCTTTTACAATAACCCAATGTTTCTTCAAACACCTAAAGCTTTTTTCTGCATCTCTACAATCTCTTTTATACCGGAGGAACTAAGTAAAAGCATTTTATCCATATCATCTTTACTGAAAACAGCTTCTTCTCCAGTCCCCTGAATTTCAACAAATTTACCCGAACCTGTCATAACAATATTCATATCCACTTCAGCAGCAAAATCTTCCGGATAATTCAGGTCAAGCAACGCGTTTCCCTTCAAGATTCCACTGCTTACGGCCGCTAAAAAATCCTTTATCGGATTTCCTTTTATTGAACCGTTTTTAATGAGATTTGCCACAGCCAAATAAAGCGCGACAAATCCGCCGGTTATTGACGCAGTCCTGGTTCCTCCATCCGCCTCAATAACATCGCAATCCACCCATATTGTCATCCCTTTAAGCTTTTTTAAATCTATCACAGTCCTTAAAGAGCGCCCTATAAGCCTCTGGATTTCATGAGTTCTGCCGCCTAATTTTCCTCTTACTGACTCTCTTGCGGTTCGATCCGGAGATGAAAAAGGCAGCATCGAATATTCAGCTGTCACCCACCCGGATTCTCTATCCTGATCTCTAAGCCACCTCGGAACATAATCTTCAACCGTGGCGGCACAAATTACCCTTGTGTTTCCAAACTCAACAAGTGCCGATGCCGGATGGCCGCGCAAAAAAGAAGTATCTATCTTTATCTGCCTGAGTTCATCATCTTTTCTTCCATCTGATCTCATTTTTATTATCTCCAATCACAATATATCATATTGCTTTAATATCCGCGTGATATTTTTAAATTATTATTTTTCCTTAATAACCACTTTATTATGGCGCGCCCGGCGCGACTTGAACGCACGGCCTTCTGCTCCGGAGGCAGACGCTCTATCCAACTGAGCTACGGGCGCATTAATATTTTTAAAAAAATCTCTCTTAAAAACCCTTAGATCCTAAACTTCTTATTTACCAAACCGAATTTTCCATTCAATATCTTATGGCAACAGTTTTGGACTGAGCCCTGCCTGCCGGCCCTTAGGAATCTGAAAGATTCCAAGGACTTTAGTCCCGGGAATTCTACGAATTCCTCGGGGCAGGCAGGTACGGGCGCAACAAATTAAAACAATCAAATAAAACTATATCCTCTCAATGAACTCTATTTTACTACAATATTTACAATCTTTCCCGGAATATATATCTTCTTCAAAATAGTTTTCTCGTCAGTAAATTTCTTGATATTTTCTTTTTCGAGCGCGAGCTTTATTATATCTTCTTCTGTTATAGACTTTGCAACTTCAAGTGTCGCCCTGAGCTTACCATTTACCTGGACAGGAACTTTAATATTTTCAACTTCTATTAGTTTTTCATCATAAACAGGCCAGGAAGCTTTAAACACACTATCCTTATGCCCTGTCCTTTCCCATAGTTCCTCCGCCAGGTGCGGAGCGAACGGAGAAATAAGAATAATAACTTTTTCAACAGATTCAGGCTTAACAGACATATTTCTCATGTTTTCACTAAAAGCAAAATTAATAAATTCCATAAAGGAACTTATAGCAGTATTAAACCTGAAGCCTTCTAACCTCTCTCTGACATTTTTAATAAGGATATGAAGCTGTCTGGTAAGATCCTGGGGTTCCGAAGAAGAAACTCTTCCATCCGTAGATATTGTCCAATCCCATAATCTCCTTAAAAATTTATAAACCCCTTCTATTCCACGGTCGCTCCATTCCGAATCAAGTTCGGGAGGCCCGATAAACAACTCATAAAGCCTTACGGCATCAGTACCGTATCTCTCAACAAGTCCGTCAGGGCTGACAACATTACCCTTGGACTTGGACATTTTTTCAAGTTTACCCGATTTTTCACTGTACTTGCAAACCATCCCCTGATTAAAAAGTTTTTTAAACGGCTCATCAAAATCAAGAAACCCGCAATCGTAAAGAACCTTTGTAAAGAACCTTGCGTAAAGAAGATGAAGTATCGCGTGTTCAATACCGCCCACATAACAATCAACAGGCATCCAATGAGATAACTTCTCCTTGTTGAAAGGTTTTGTTTCAAGTGAAGGTTCGCAATACCTCAAAAAGTACCAGGATGATCCCGCCCATTGAGGCATCGTGTTTGTTTCCCTTTTTGCCGGCCCTTCGCATTTTGGGCACTTTGTGTTAACAAATTCAGGGATTACTGCCAGAGGCGATTCACCGGTTCCGCTTGGTTTATAATTTTCAATTTCGGGAAGAAGTACCGGAAGTTGATCTTCAGGCACGGGAACTTCCCCGCATTTCTCGCAGATGATTATAGGGATAGGCTCCCCCCAGTAGCGCTGTCTTGAAAATATCCAGTCTCTAAGTTTATACTTCACTGTTTTTTCAGCGAGTTTCTTTTCCGCGAGCCATTCGACAATCCTGTTTTTACCTTCCTCCGAACTTATGCCGTCAAATTCTCCGGAATTTACCATTTCCCCTTCCTCAATATATGCCTCTGTAAGATTACCGGAAGAATCCTTCTTTGAATCACCGGATGTAATAACCTCTCTTACAGGAAGGCTGAATTTCGCGGCAAAAGCAAAATCTCTTTCATCATGCGCGGGAACGCACATAATCGCTCCCGTACCGTAAGATACAAGAACATAGTCAGCAATCCAGACAGGTATTTTTTCACCGTTTACCGGGTTTATGGCAAAAGCTCCCGTAAATACACCGGTTTTATCTTTTGTTTCAGATGTTCTTTCCATATCAGATTCTTCTCTCGCGGCTTCAATATATTTCTTTACATCGTTTAAATGTTCTTTATCCGTTATTTTCATGACCAAATCGTGTTCCGGAGCAAGAACAACATAGGTTGCGCCAAAAAGCGTATCCGGACGGGTAGTAAACACATTCAAAGGAAATTCTTTGCCATCAGGAGCAAGAAGCTTGAAAACGATTTCGGAACCTTCGCTCCTTCCAATCCAGTTGGACTGCATAGTCTTGACTTTTGTCGGCCATTGAAGTTTTTCAAGGTCGTAAAGCAGCCTGTCAGCATAGGATGTGATCTTTAACATCCACTGGAGCATATCTTTCTTTGTTACGTCCGTACTGCAGCGCTCACATTTTCCCCCGATCACTTCCTCATTTGCCAGGCCGGTTTTACACGCGGGGCACCAGTTAATGGGCATCATTTTCCTGTAAGCCAGCCCTTTTTTAAACATTTGAAGAAATATCCACTGTGTCCATTTGTAATATTCGGGGCTGCTTGTATTAATCTCTCTGGACCAGTCATACATAGCTCCAATCTCTTTGAGCTGAGCCCTTATTCCATCGATATTTTTCTTTGTATTGATCCTCGGATGAATGCCTTTCTTAATCGCGTCATTTTCCGCGGGAAGGCCAAAAGAATCCCACCCCATAGGATGAAGAAGATTATACCCCTGAAGCATCTTATATCTTGCCCATACATCCGAAAGAACATACCCCCGCCAATGCCCAACATGCAATCCGGAGCCGGAAGGATAAGGAAACATATCCAGACAGTAATAGTTAGGCTTATCAACATTATCCGATGTATTATATATTCCCGACTGCTGCCATGTTTTCTGCCATTTTTTCTCTATTTTCTGAGGGTCATACTTCATGTCCTATCTCCATTAACTCCTTTTTTTTATTGAATACACAAGGAGAAAATTATACCAGAAATTCAATGAGTTGTAAGGATAAAGTTAATTCACTCCGGCATTAAATTCGTCTAAAATCAATGTATTCTCTTTAGAATCTATAGAAACCTTGAAATTTTCAAGAAAACTCATTCCCAAAAGCCCGTCTTCAACTGTTCCTTCAACTTTCTTATCATTTTTAAAATGGACGATATCACCTGCCGCAACTGTCACAAAAACTGTTAAAGCAAAAAGTCCAATCAACTTTAAAAACTTGCTTCTGGTAACGATCAAAAAATTCCTCCCTATTCCCGGCTGTTTCAATCCGCTAGAATTTATTTTTATGAACAATTCTTTTTAAGCTTCTTTTTGGGACTCTTAATTCTCCGTCTTTGCCTTTCCAATATTTACAATCTTTTTTCCATGGAACAACCGCGGGTTTCTCGTTTTTATACCCTAAAGCTATAACAGTATCAACATGGTGAGCGGCCGGAATCTTAAGAACTTTTGCAATTTTTTCCCTGTCAATAGCCCCCATCCAGCAGCTGCCTATACCCATTTCCCAGGCTGAAAGCATTATGTTCTCGGCGGCAGCACCAATATCTCTCTCAATTTTGGCGAATTCAACAACATCGGAATCAACAATAATTACAATATAAGCAACAGGTTTTTCTCCACTGCCCGGATTTCCTTCAGGTGCTATATATCCTGCCCAGCTTACGCAGTCAAATATTTTTGTTCTCACAGGCTTTTCTTTAACAATAATATATTCAAGCATCTGGAGATTGGCAGCGCTCGGCGCCATTCGCGCGGAATTAACCAATTTCATAAGAGTAGATATTGGTATCTCTTTCTGCTTGAACTTCCTTATAGTCCTTCTTGATATTGCAGCTTTATAGACATTCATAGAAACCTCTCATTACTATATCGGTATTTAGTATTTGGTATCTAGTATGTAGTAAATAAACTTTTCTTCGTGTCCTTCGTGCTCTTCGTGGTTAAATGTTTTTTAGTGTTTTCTTTATTCTTTTTCCTTCTTATTTTTTCACTTTCTATAATACGCAGAATTCGATTCAGTTTCCCATACCCTGACTTCGCGCAGCACAAAATTTTTAGACTCCGGACTAAGTTTTTTATCGATGCTGTCATGCAGGAATTTTGAAATGTTTTCAGAGGTAGAATTGTTTTCCACAAAGAAATCTATCTCATTAAGATTTTTATGGTCCAGGGTAGAAAGCGTTTCGTCAAGAGCGGCTTTCACAATGTTAAAATCAATAATCATTCCATTTGAATTTAAGCCAAGCGCCTCAACCGTAACCAGAACTTTCCAGTTGTGTCCGTGCATATCTTCAAACTTGCCGCACCCGATATCTACGCTGTGCGCGGCACTAAAACTTCCTTCGACATTTACTCCATACATATGAAACTTCCTCTCTGACAACATTTACATTCGAAATCTTTTTCCCGAGAAACTTCTCCCCGCATTTTTTGAACATCTCAGGAGAATCGCTTACAAAATATTTAATAGCTCCCCTCTTTTTCCCGGACAGAACACCCCTTTTCTTTAAAACCGCTTTCACATCTTCCGCGGCCGTCCTTGCTGAATCAACCAATAAAACTTTATTACCCATATATCTCGATATTTCACCCTTAATTAACGGGTAATGCGTACATCCAAGCACAAGTGTATCAATTTTCTTTTCCTTTAACCCTTTCAAATATATCTTAACAATATCTCTGAGAGGTTTTCCGGAAACAAATCCCTCTTCTACAAAGGGAACAAAAAGAGGGCACGCCTGGAAAAAAACTTTTGTCTCAGGCCTCAAACGAAATATCTCTTTTTCATACGCCCTGCTTCTTATGGTGGCATTAGTTCCTATGACCCCGATTCTCCCCGAAGAGGAACTTTCCACTGCTTTTCTGACCGCGGGCTTAAGAACATCTATTACCGGAACGGGCACTTTTCTGACAAGATAAGGAAAAGCTGCGGAAGACACCGTATTACAGGCCGCTATAATCATTTTTACATTATGTTCCAGTAAAAAAAGGCTGTTCTCCATAGCAAAATTTTTAACCGTTTCGGGTGATTTAGCCCCGTAAGGAACTCTTGCGGTATCCCCAAAATAGACAATATCTTCTCCGGGAAGCAGTTTTACAATTTCATTAAGAACAGTAAGCCCGCCTACACCCGAGTCAAAAATCCCAATCGGCTGATTTTTCTTCATCCCGAAAGTTACCCTCTCCATAGCAAATTTCGCGTTTACACAACATCAAGCACTATTATATATAACACAATTGTTCCTGAGTGTAACAAAAATTTTTAAACACAATGAACTATTGACATATCGTACCAATCCTCAGATAATAACCCTCTGGAAATTAGGGCGGACATGGCGGAATGGCAGACGCGCTAGATTCAGAGTCTAGTGGCCGAAAGGCTGTGGAGGTTCAAGTCCTCTTGTCCGCACCATCCGCCTTCGCTTGGATTTGAGTATTTCATTCCAGAAGCTACGGCGGACAAGTCCTGAAAACTTTTATGGCGGATGTCCTCCGAAGCTTCTATAATAAGTATCTTAATTTAGGCGAAGGAGGACAACATCAGGGACAGAATAGTTTAGGACTTGAAGCAAGTAAAAGCGCCGACGAACAGTAGGAAAAGGAAGGAGCTTTCAAATGAAAAAAAGCAATATCCCCTGCCTTTTTATCAAAGCAAAAACACTTCCGGAAGCATGGGAAAAGGCTATTGTAGAAATATGGCAAAAAGGGGCAGAACTCAGGACTGAATACGACAAAAAAAATAATGCGGGTGAAGTCATAGACCCCCCAAGCAAAGACGCGACCGTAATGATTGAGGTTACAGAACCTTTTGCCGAACCCAGAATACACAAAAACTTCCCCGGAGGGCCCGCCGAACTCGAAATATACAGACAGGAAGTCGTAAAAGGCATACACGACCACTGGGTAGACCCGGAAGATAAAGATAAGTGGACATATACATACCACGGGCGCCTGTTTAAATATGTACCAACAGAAGACCTGGAAAACCCTTCCTCCCCAAAGCTAAATGAAATTAATCAAATAGAATACGTGGTAAATAAACTGTGTGAAACTCATTTCACAAGAAGGGCCCAGGCAATAACTTGGATGCCAACAGCAGATACAAAACTTGAGGATCCTCCCTGCCTTCAGAGGTTATGGTTCAGGCTTGTAAAAGGAGAACAGGATGAACTTGTTCTTAACCTTAACACCCATTGGAGAAGCAGAGACGCGTATAAAGCGTGGTTCATGAATGCTTTTGCAATGACAGATTTGCAAAAGGAAATCGCGGAACAAATATCTGAAAAAATAAAAAAACCGGTCAAGATTGGCAGATATGTGGATATATCAGACTCCCTGCATATATACGGCTCCTATTTTACTGAATTTCAACCGGAATATGAAAAAATCATCAAAGACCCTGACTACACCAAAAGATCATTTAAATCCGGCCACCCGGCCATAAAAATGATGTTTGAAGAAGCAAGGGAAAAACTCAAAAGCGATCCCGATTTCATGCTGAGCAAATAATTATGACCACCATAATCACAAACAGAAAAGCCCGCAGGGATTACCAAATTATTGAAACCTTTGAAGCCGGCATTGAGCTAAAGGGCACAGAGGTAAAATCCTTAAGAGGAAAAAGGGGCAACCTTAACGACTCGTTTGCCAGGATAGATAACGGAGAAGTTCTCCTATGTAACCTTCATATAAGCCCCTATGAATTCGGAAACATAAGTAATCACAATCCTCTAAGAACAAGAAAGCTTCTTCTTCACAAATCACAGATAAAAAAGCTTTTCGGACAAATATCGTTAAAAGGCTATGCTCTAATCCCTCTTAAGCTGTATTTTAAAAAAGGCATGGTAAAGGTCGAACTCGCTGTTGGAAAAGGAAAAACCCAGTTTGACAAAAGAGAAACAATTAAGGAAAAAGATGCTTTTCGCCAGATGCAACACGCGAAAAAATCCAAAACAAGGCAATAATTTAAAAGATTTATTTTTAAACCACGAAGGACACGAAGAGCACGAAGAAAAAATAATCTATATTTTAGCCATCTCTTCATTTTTTACATATAGGACATACAAACCATTTAGAAAATTCATACTATAATAAAATTTTTTATATTTTTCATTCTATAATTTCTATATGTGTTATATATTCCATTATTTCCTACCGGCAAACAGGTCTCTTTTTTTATTTTTTTACTCTATTTTTGTGATTTGTGTAATCTGTGGTTTAAATTCTCTTTTAATCTTTTCTTCGTGTCCTTCGTGTTCTTCGTGGTTATTTCTTCTTTTTATCCTTTTAGTTTTCAAATTCTAAACTGTTCTCTCTCCTATTGACATCCTGGAAAATCATGCTATAAGTATAAGTGGTTCATATTTGTTCTTTGGGGGTGATACGGATTCGACTGGAATGTTGAAACGGAAGCTGCATGTGGAGGTTGCAAGGAGGCCTCCTAAAACACCTTGTACAATATAACTGCAGACGAACAGTTAGCTATGGCTGCTTAATTCAGCCACGTCCGAAAGGTTTAGCCTACGAGGCCTTAAGGGCGACAAGCAGTAGGATCGCTTCTTTTTAAGCCGCCTTGTTAAAAAGAAGTTAAATCGCCACAGGGCTGGCGATGAAGGTTTTTAATCTGGTTTGAGCCTTCAAAGCGAGATCAATGAACCAGAAGAAACATGTGGTATGCTGCCGCTAATATATTTTAGGACGCGGGTTCAACTCCCGCCACCTCCACCACCCGACGACGCTTAGATTTGAGTGTTTCATTTACAGAAGCTATGTCGGGCAAATCCCTATGAGACATTTATGGAGGGTGCGCACCGTAGCTTTAGCGAAGGTGGGCAGACAGGTCCTGAAGACTTTAACGGCGGATGTCCTCCGAAGCTTCTATAATAAATATCTTAAACCAAGCGAAGGAGGATCTTTTCAAAACCATGTACTACGTTTACATTTTAAAAAGCCTGAATGCCAAAAATAAAATTTATATCGGAGCAACTTCTAATCTAAAAATTCGGCTAAAATCACACAATGAAGGCCACTCAACCCATACAAAAAAGTTTAAACCCTGGGAAATTGAAACTTACATTGCCTTTTCAAATAAGATTAACGCTTTAAAATTCGAAAAATATTTAAAATCCGGATCAGGAAAAGCTTTTCTTAAAAGAAGATTAATAACATCTTAATACAGGATAAAAATAAAAATCACTCCAGAAATTTAATAGGTGTCTCTATTTTCTACCCGTTTTTACAATTTGTCAAATGTGTAGGTCTGACCCCTATTTTCTTCATGTAGGTCTGACCCCTATTTTCTTCATCCCAGAAGGTTCGCTTGCTTTGGTGTGCTATAATTAGCGCCATGCAAATCACAATTAAAAAAATAGTATATCCGGGAAAAAGCCTCTCTCAAATCGAGGGCAAAATAATTTTTACCGATGAAGGACTTCCCGGGGAATCTGTAGAGGTTGAACCGGTCAAAGAAAAAGATAAATTCATTGAAGCAAAAACAGTAAATATAATTTCTCCCTCCGCTCATAGAATAAAACCACGATGCTCACATTATAAAATATGCGCGCCATATCAATATATGGACTACAACACCCAGATAAAAATTAAACAAGAACAATTAAAAGAAGATTTTTTTGTCCACCAGCTGAAAACAGATTTGCCGGGCCTCATTTTCCGTCCGGCCCCGAAGATATGGAATTACAGGAATAAAATCAGCTTCAACATAATATGGGAAAACAACATCCCCTCTCTTGCTTACAATCTGCCTGATTCCCCGACACAGTTCGAAAAAGTAGAGGAATGTTTTCTCATACCCGGCAGGATAAACTTACTATTAAAACACATGCTGAAACTAATCAAAGATGCCAACATGGAATTTATAAATAAAGTAGTGATAAAAGAAAGTTCGGATAAAAAGAATATATTGCTGACGCTTTATGGTAATCAGCACAAAGAGCTAAAAGATTTTTCTGATAGCTGCCAGAAACTAACAACTCATTTCCCCATCAGCGGCATAATCTATATCTGTAAAAATAAAAAGAACAGCCTTACTCTATCGGGAAATTATTTTATTAAAGAATTCATAGGAAAAACACAATTTTTGATAGGAGCCGAATCATTTTTTCAGACAAATATCGAAATGTTAAAGATACTGCTGGAAGACATGACAAAATCTATATTATTAGATAAAAATAAAATCATTGCCGATCTTTACTGCGGAGTAGGAACATTTGGTATTCTGCTGGCAAAGAAAGTATCGAAAGTTATCGGCGTAGAATCATCAAAAGAAAATATAAGTTTTCTGAAGAAAAATATTGAGCTCAACAACATTACCAATTTTCACATTAGGAAAGGCGACTGCCGGAAATTAATAGAGTCTATATTGAAAACATCCCCGGACGTTTTAATCGTCGACCCCCCGCGAAAAGGACTGGATAAAAATATTTGCAAACATATCCTTATGAAACCGCCTTGGACTATAGCCTATATATCATGCAATCCGGCAACGCTCACAAGAGACCTCAAAATACTATTATCCGCATACAAACTGAAGAAAATCTTTGCATACGACTTTTTTCCGCAGACACCGCACATGGAAACATTGGTTATTTTAGAGAAAAATAAGTTTGCTTAGGTTCGTGTATTTTTAGAAATTTCAAACTGAATGAAAATTACGTATTGTCCCCCGATTTTTTACCCTATTTCTTAGGCGTTGTAACACTATCTAAATTAGAATAATCCGAATCACCGGCAGTATTAAAAGCTCTAACTCTATAAATGTAAGTCTTGCCCCGTTTCAGGCCGCCATCGGTAAAACTGGTAATATCCGCGGAGGTAACCGCGATTTCCTCAAATAATTTTCGTTCCATGCGTTCTATCTTAAAACCATCCTCATTATTAGAGTTGTCCTCCCAGGTCAGGGTAATTTGACTTATGGATATAGCCATTACCGAAAGATTTGCCGGCGGGAGAGGAGGAGTAATAACATTATCATTTACCGTAACTATACAACTATCAGTATCAACTGCTCCATTGTTGTCTGTCACGGTTAAAACTACGGTATAATCATCAGCCACACTATAGCTATGGGTCGGAGTTCCTCCCGATCCGATAGTCCCATCACCAAAATCCCAGCTGTAATCCACAATACTTCCGTCCGGATCTGTAGAGCCGGAACCGTCAAAGATTACCAGATCATCAACCAGTACCGTTTGATCTATACCGGCATCAGCAGCAGGAGGCAGGTTCAAAGATGTAGTTGAGTTTATATACAAACCCGTATGTCGAGCATCATGAAGGAATTGAGCCCATTCAATAGTTTCCTGATCGTAAGAGGATAATGGTATATCCCAAACAAATACGTTAAAGTTGTAGTCTACCCAAATAATTTCGATTTCCCCATCCCCGTCCACATCAGCCAAAGCCGGTGTACTTCTCGGTGACGGGCCTAAATTAGATGCCCTTAAAACAGGAAGGGATGAATTATAGGGCATCATGTTAAGATACGGTGAATTATCTGAAGAAATAATTTCCATACATCCATCAGCATTAACATCACCTATTGCCGCTGACCCGAAACCATAATATTGGCCCCAGGCATTTATCCAGACATTTCTTCTAGATAGAACCTTTGGCCATGTCTCATCAACTAACGTTCCATCATAACGCAAGGCATAAAGGATACTATTGGCCATATTGTCTTCTGCTCCGATAATAATTTCGGGATTTCCATCAGCATTTATATCTCCTAAGGTCGGTGGACTTATTTCTACCAATGTATTGGCAATAAGATTTGAAGGGTTAATCGGCCAACCGGCCATGTCGGTACCATCATGATGAATAACATAGACAATTTTATCAATTGAAGAGGATACAATAATCTCAAGATCCGCATCTCCATCTAAATCCCCTAATACTAAAGATACCCAATAAGTTTGCAGTGCGGGCCCAATAACTTCATACGTGCCATCCAGATTTAAAATATGAATACGCGAAGCATTGTAGGGGCCTGTGACAACTACAATTTCTTTCTCGCCATCATTATCTACATCACCAACCGCGGCATTGGTTATAATGTACCAGGAGCTCCCCAATTCAATCGGCCATCCGGTTAAAGAATTTCCATTGATATCAACAACATTAATATTCCCATAGGTGGATACTAAAACTATATCCAACTGGCCGTCTCCGTCAATATCTTCAATAATCGGTTTTCCGGTTAAATTAAGCTTTGGCCAGCCATCCACTAATGTCCCGTCATGATTCCAAACATATTTACCTTTTCCTGAAACTACCTCCATAAACCCGTCACCGTCTAAATCGGCCGCGACCGGACTATCCTGAATAGCAGTATCTATTTCCTGCGGCCATCCGGGCAAAAACTGGCCATCATCCGTAAATATATATACCTGATTGCCATAACCAATGATGATTTCATCTGTTCCATCATTATTTATATCGGCTAACGTATGTGTACTGAACTGCAGTACACCAGGGCCTGAAAAATAAGGTGGTATTTTTTGCGGCCATCCGGCTTTAAGCAGGGGGTCTAGATGAATATGTATCTCATAAATATCTGTCACCGATCCAAATTTAGTAAGCCGCAAAGTGTATATGCCGGCAATAGAAATAACACTGGGGTCAAAAGTCGCCAAAAGCCCCTCAACTACCGGTAAATTTCCTTCGTTGCTTAAAATAATACCCTCGTCTGTAACAGGGCCAATGGCATTTCCATTATTATTTGTAAGAAAATACTCGACTCTATAGTTTATAAAGGTTGAATCACTGGCTGTTCCTCTTATTTCAATACTATTATTCTGCGCGCTTAAAAAATCTTGTTCTTTCGGAGATGTTATATATGTGTTTTGAACAGTAACTAAAATCCTATCTTCATAACGATTGTTCAGAGTATCAATTACCGTTAGTTTTATGGTATAGTCACCGTCGATTATGGACGATGTATCCCAATTTGGAACCAAAATATTGTTCTCGACAGCAGAAGTTCCACTATTTAGCATTGTCCACGTCTGCGGAGCATTTCCTTGTCCGCATTCAACTTTAAAGCTGGCAAAACTGCTGCCGCCGGCTGTTCCCGTTATATTGATAATTTCGCTTACAAGCGCATATGCTGAGGGTTCAGAAATTTTTGCCGTACAAAATGAATTAATTGTAAGCGCCTTATAAGCGTTAATCCGGCCAAAGCCAAAATTCAAATCCCAACCGGTATCTCCCTGGTCATCAGCAGAAACTCTAATTATCTGTCTCACCTCTTCATTCGTAAAATTTGAATTTTTAGAAATCAGTAAAGCAGCTAAACCACTGACATGAGGGCAAGCCATAGAAGTTCCCGCCTGCCTATAATATTTCTCTCCAACTATCAACTCACTATCCGCTTTACCCTCAGCCCGTAAAGATAAAATATTGCGTACCGGGTCATAATCCGGAGGAGGGTTACTAATACCTGAACCTGGCGCGGCAACATCTATTTTTACGCCCCAGTTCGAAAAATATGATTTTTCATCATTGTGATCGCTTGAAGCCACGGTAATAACATTTGTAAATCCTGCCGGACGGTAAGTAGCTACATCCGCATTGCTATTGCCGGCAGCAGCTACAATTACACACCCAAAAGCATGAGCATAATTAATCGCATCTTCAAGTATTGGAGAAGATCCCACTCCCCCCCAGGAATTACTAAGTACATCAGCGCCGTTATCAGCCGCGTATTTAATAGAATTAGCTAATTGTGAATCATAACCCGAACCATTATCATCTAACCCTTTAACCGCCATAACCTTAGCCTGAGGAGCAACACCAATTATACCTATTGAATTATTGCCGACAGCGGCAATGGTTCCCGCGCAATGGGTCCCGTGACCGCTCAGCGCGTCTATGGGGTCATTATCATTATAAGAAAAATCCCAACCTCTATCATCATCTATATAGCCGTTACCATCATCATCGAGCCCATTATCAGGTTCTTCTCCGGGGTTAGTCCAAAGGTTGGCCGCGATATCTTCATGATTATAATCAATACCAGTATCAATTACCGCAACTATCGTTCCATTGCCCTGAGCAATATCCCAGGCTGGTTCACAATCTAATTTACCTATTTTCAATCCCCATAAATCACTATAAAGCTGTCCCCAGCTTCCCGTTGAAGCATAATAAGGATCATTAGGAACCATAAAAGCTTCATTAACATAGTCTGGTTGGGCATATTCTATATTCGGATCGTCCATGTATCTCACACAGACCGCTTCAATATCCATGTTCTTTTGTTCAAATTCCATCTTATAAATATGTCCTAAATAGGGTATTTCGACATTTTTCGGCACGCGTTTGGCGCGGTTGTTGAACTGTTTTTTGTTTTTCTCATAATTTTCAAAAAACTGTTCTTTTGCCTGCCAGCGCCATTGCCCCGCTTGAGCCTTTGAGATATAGCCGGACGGTATCTTATCCGCGTTATTTTGCCTGAAAATCTTCATCATCCTTTTGACTTTAAACTTTCGGTTAAGATTATCCAAATTAGAATCGCCGGTTATAGTTTGAAAATCCTGCTTTCTTTCAATCAGTTCCTCCGCGACAATGCCTATATCCGCATCATCTTTGAATTTGATAATAATCTTATCCCAGGCATAATTTGATTGTTCTTTCTCTTTCTTTAAAGCATCAGTTTCCGATGAGGTCACAAAAAGTGCCTGATCTTCACCCTCGGCTATAACCTCAATTTTAAAATCATTCTCATTCTTTTCTTCTACCATCGTTGCCCGTAAATCGGGAACACAAAAAACAGTAATACCCAATATTAAAACCAGACCTAAAATACCAAATCTTGTTGTCTTTCCCATTTTTTCCCCTTTATCCTTTTTGAAATCATTGGCAGCTATTAAAAAAGATAATTATAACACATTTAAGACCTCCTCGCAATCCAGGGCATAGAAAATCGAATAATCGGAGGACACAATATCTATTCCTGACAACAGAAGCAGTCCAGACAAAAGTGCTTGAAGTAAGCGGGGTTTGGTAATATGATAATAAAAAGTGAATTTATGTGGTGGAAAATGTGGTACAAGGGCTATTTTAAGCGCGAAATTGGCCCAGTCTCTGTCTCTCCCCCCGATTTCCTTTAGGAGTTTTAATGAGGCCGGAACATAAAAGATATATTCTAAAGAATATTAATAAGGCCTCCATAAAACAGATTGCCCGGGAACTCAATCTAAAGGAAAGAAAGATAAAAAAATTTCTGGAAAGACAAAAGAAAAAAAGCGCGGATTCTAAAAAAGAAGCAACAAACCCCCGGAAACGAGCAGTTCTACTGGTATCTATCGCTTTGATAATAATCCTGGGTTTTGTTGTCTATGGTAAT